>CAXNEV010000396.1:0-4020 GCA_964200925.1 Candidatus Latescibacterota bacterium
CCCTTCAAAATCTGCCCGATATTCGCCCGGCCCTCATCAAAAGCAGGGCACCGGGTAATTTGCTGTCTGTGCCAGAATTACTCGAAATTGTCGAAATACAATCCAATTCTCGCCGTTTGCTTACATACATGGCCCCCCGACAAACCAATGCCCCGCATCTTTGGGCCCTGGTATTTCAGCTTGTCCTCACCCCCGAATTGGAATCTGCTCTTTTAGCCGCGCTTGAGCCTGCCACACAAACAGTAAAAGACGATGCCAGCCCCGAATTGCGCCGCATTCGCAAAAGCCTTATGAGTTTGCGCACCCGCATTCGCGAACAGATTGAAAAAATTCTATCCTCGTTGCCCGACAGTGTTGTACAGGACAGAGTGATTACCCTGCGCTCCGATCGGTTTGTTATCCCGATCCGCGAAAATCAAAAGGGCAAACTACAAGGGCTTGTGCATGATCAATCGGCCAGTGGTGCCACGTTGTTTGTAGAACCCATGGTCACCGTTGAACTCAACAACCTGTTGCGCCAAAACGAATTGGCCGAACGCCGCGAGATAGAACGCATCTTGCGAGAACTCACTGCACGGGTTGGGCAAAAAGCCGATTGTTTGCAAAAAAATCTCGACATATTGGGACATTTTGATGCCATTTACGCCAAAGCCGCCTTTTCCCATGACCTTCAGGCCACAGCCCCTGTATTAAACAACACAGGCCGCATTGCACTGCGCCAGGCCCGGCATCCTTTGTTGGTTTTTCGGATGCGCCGGGAAAACAAGGCCACTTCCGTTGTGCCGCTCAACCTCGTTTTTGGAACACAGGCATGGACACTCATTCTCACCGGACCCAATGCGGGTGGAAAAACCGTTGTGTTGAAAACCCTGGGCCTGTTATCCCTCATGGCCCAATCCGGATTGCCCATTCCAGCCAATGAAAATTCAGAATTGCCCATCTTTTCGGGTGTCTTTGCCGATATTGGCGATGCGCAGTCCATAGAAAATGACCTCAGCACCTTTTCTTCCCATGTTCAAAACCTCGTGGCCATTTACAATCAGGCCGATGCCAATGCCCTCATCCTGCTTGATGAAATTGGCGCAAGCACCGATCCCGATGAAGGTTCGGCTCTGGCTATTTCCTTGCTCAATACCTTTACAAAACGCGGCTGTCGCACGCTGGCCACCACGCATCACGGAGCGCTCAAGGCCGTGGCGCACAACACACCCGGCATGGCCAATGCGTCTATGGCCTTTGACGCAGAAACCCTGCGCCCTACGTTTCTTTTTCGAGCCGACATTCCCGGCAGCAGTTATGCTTTTGAAATTGCCGAGCGTTTTGGGCTCGATGCGGCTCTTGTGGCCGAAGCTCGGAAATTGGCCGGAAGTGATGTGCGCCGTGTGGAATCGCTCATTTTGGATCTCGATGCCGCCTGTCAACACCACCGGGAAATGAGTCAAAAACTGGAACAGGAAAGCATCGCAATCGCCCAAAAAATGGCCGATTATGACGCCCGCCTGATCGAAATTGAAAAACGGGAGCGCGACTTTAAACACAATGCCCAACATGAAGCCCGACAAATTCTTTCCAACGCCAATGCGCTCATTGAACGCACCGTGCGAGAAATAAAAGAATCGCAGGCCGACAAAACCGTTGTGCAACAGATTCGAAAAGAAGTGGAACAGACCCGAAAAGAACTGGATGGTCACCGTCGGTTTCTAACAGAAAAATCTGCCCATCAACACTTTGGATCAGGCGATCGCGTTTTGAGCAAAACCTTTCATCAGGAAGGCACCGTGATCGCCGTTTCCGAATCGCGCATTCTGGTAGAAATGGGCAATCTCAAAGCCGAACTTCCACCCGGCGATTTGACCATGTGCCAAAAAGCCTCACAAAAACCGGTCGTTCCTCACCCCAAAACCATAGGGCCATCCAAAGGCGAATTGCCCCTCGAAATTGACGTGCGTGGGTTGATTTTTGACGAAGCCGTAGAACGCGTTGACAAATACCTCGACGATGCCGTGATGGGCCACCTGAAACAGGCCCGAATCATCCACGGCAAAGGCACAGGTGTGTTGCGCAAAAAATTAAACGACCACTTCAAAACACATCCACTGGTGAAATCACAACGGGCCGGCCAACGAGGGGAAGGCGATTGGGGTGTCACGGTTGTTGAACTGATCAACAACACATAACATCCCTGCCCATCGTCCCATCACTTGCACACCCTTGCACAGAGCAGTATCTTTACAACAATAAAAATTCACATTCAGATTTTTTCTACAGGATTCCCATGTCTGTCATCACCTCTGATTTGCTTGTTGCCAAAGGAAAATACTGCAACTCCCTCACCAGCTATTCACGTTATCAAACCCGTGAAGTGTTTGTCGGAGATGTGCCTTTGGGAGGCAACAACCCCATTCGCGTGCAGTCAATGACCACCACCAATACCATGGACACCGAAGGCACCGTTGCCCAATCCATTCGCATGATCAAAGCGGGGTGTGAATATGTGCGCATCACAGCGCCAAGTAAAAACGAAGCGGCAAACCTTGAAAACATCAAAAGCCAATTGAGATCGGCCGGCTACAAAGCCCCATTGATTGCCGATATTCACTACACCCCCAATGCTGCAGAAATTGCCGCTCGCATTGTCGAAAAAGTTCGCGTGAATCCCGGCAACTACGCCGACAAAAAAAAATTCCAGATGGTCGAATACACCGACGCACAATACAAAACAGAGCTTCAGCGCATTCGCGATAAATTTTTGCCCCTCATCAAAATCTGCAAAGAATACGGCACCGCTATGCGCATTGGCACCAACCATGGCTCTTTGTCAGATCGCATCATGAGCCGTTTTGGCGACACCCCGCTTGGCATGGTCGAATCGGCTCTCGAATTTGCACGCATTTGCGCCGGTGAAAATTATCACAGCCTCGTTTTTTCGATGAAATCTAGCAATCCCCAGGTCATGGTTCAAGCCTATCGGTTGCTCATGCACAAAATGGAAGCCGAAGGCATGAACTACCCACTCCACCTGGGTGTGACAGAGGCCGGGGATGGCGAAGATGGCCGCATCAAATCGGCTGTGGGCATTGGCACCCTGCTCGAAGACGGATTGGGCGATACCATCCGCGTGTCGCTCACCGAAGAACCCGAAGCCGAAATTCCCGTGGCACAATCCCTTGTTGCCCGATACACGCATCGGAAAGATCACGCACCCATTTTGCGCATCTCACAGTCGCCCATAGACCCTTTTGTTTACACGCGTCGCGCCACCAGATTGGTCGGCAAAATAGGCCGCGACCATGTGCCTGTTGTCATAACAACCATTTCAGAAACCCTCTTTCCCCAAACGCTTTCACCATTGGGGTATCGCTATGATTCACACCTCGACAAGTGGCATATTGGCGATATGGCCGTCGATTTTATCTACACATCAACACAAATGCCGCAATTTGAGCTTCCTGGCACACTTGGGGTCATTGTCGATGTTGAAACCTGGTTGTCCAATCGGTCAACGACCTATCCGCTTTTTGAGGTCGATCAATATCTTCAATCAGACAACCGGTCACAAACTTTGAATTTTATATTGGTTCACCTGTCACAGGTATCTGATACGTTCATTCAAACCATACAAACCGACCCCACTGCTGTTCTCATTTTGCATACCGACAACACCCACGCCATGCCCGAACTGCGCCGGGCATTTGTCCAATTCATCAACTCAAATTGCCAAACCCCTGTGATTATCCGTCGGGCCTATTCAACCGATACCGATGCCCTCATGCTGTATGCGGCAACTGATGTGGGCGGTTTGTTCATCGATGGCCTGGGTGACGGCATTTGGCTTGAAAGCCCGCACACCCATCCCGATATCACAAACCGCACGGCTTTTGGCATTTTGCAGGCCACGCGCACGCGCATTTCCAAAACCGAATACATCTCGTGCCCATCATGCGGCCGCACGCTTTTTGATTTGCAGGAAACCACAGCCCTCATTCGAAGCCGCACCCATCACCTCAAAGGTGTCAAAAT
>CAXNEV010000397.1:0-4004 GCA_964200925.1 Candidatus Latescibacterota bacterium
CGATTGTTTGCCGCATCCGGTGACCATCAAGATCAAAGCAAAAAAGACATAACAAAACCGCATAAGCCACTCCTGTCGTTTTTGTTGCACGTCAACATGATTGCAAAACAAATCTATGGCTGGATACTGGGGGTTTGTTCTTTCCCCTCCAGCCTCACCAAAGATAAACAAACCCTGACACTTGGCAAACAACAACAAAAAGCGATCAGCACAAACCACGCTGACCGCTTTTTGAAATTCCCAATACCTCTTTTGCGATTGAGCCGACAGGTTTTTACCGATTTTGACCCATGACTCACGGCTGTCTGAATCTATTCTGCAAAAGCCGCGTCAAATGCCCGGCCCGACGGTTCAAAATCCACGCTATTCACAAAGGCACAGGCCTCGGCAGCTCCGTGTTCGCGATCCATGCCGGAGTCTTCCCACTCAACCGACAGGGGGCCTTTGTAACCGACCCCGTTCAACGCGCGAATGATTTCTTCAAAGTCCACACTGCCACGGCCCAGCGAACGGAAATCCCAGCTTCTGTCGGGATCGCCAAAATTGGTATGCCCGCCAAAAATGCCCGCCCGTGTGGGCAACGGAGACAAATAGGCATCTTTCATATGTACATGATAAATGCGGTCGCCAAACTCGCGGATGAACAATACATAATCGACATTTTGATAAACCAGATGGCTCGGATCGTAATTGAACCCAAATTCCTTTCGACCCTTTAATGCCTTAATGGCACGAGCCGCCGAAGAAATATCAAAGGCAATTTCCGTGGGATGCACTTCGAGGGCAAATTTTACTTTATTGGCCTTAAACACGTCTAAAATAGGATTCCAGCGGTCGGCAAAATCTTTAAATCCGGCTTCGATCTGACCGGGGCTTACCGGCGGAAACGAATACAACAAATGCCAGATCGACGACCCGGTAAACCCGTTGACCACTTTTAAACCCATGGCTTTGGCGGCTTCGGCGGTCACCATCATTTCTTTGGCCGCGCGTTCGCACACCTTGTCGGGTTTGCCATCGCCCCACACATGCGGGGGCAAAATGGTTTTGTGGCGCTCATCGATGTTGTCGCACACGGCCTGCCCCACCAGGTGATTGCTGATGGCCCAGCACTTCAACCCGTATTTTTCAAGAAGGTCTTTTTTCTCGCGCACATATTTATCGCTTGAAGCGGCCTTGCCCACATCCATGTGATCGCCCCAGCAGGCCAACTCCAAACCGTCATATCCAAATGAAACCGCTTTTTGCGCCATCACTTCCAAGGTCAAATCGGCCCACTGTCCTGTAAACAACGTACATGGTCTTGCCATTTTTCATCTCCTGTTTCAAAACGGCCCTGCCTCTCTGGGATACCCCAGGCACGATCGCTCAGTCTTCCACAAGGCCCATTTTTTTATTTTTAAATTTACACCTTCGGCACCTTTGCCCACTTCTTCGACTTAGCCGAATCCACCACGGCTTCCAGCACCGCCTGCACTTTTGTTCCTTCGGTAAAATCGGGTGAAAACTTCCCGTTGTTCACAATGGCATCAAAAAAGTCTTTGAACTCATGCGTAAAGGTATGTTCCCACCCGATAATATGACCGGGCGGCCACCAGGCCCCCATATAGGGCTGGCTGCCTTCTCCGACGATAATATTGCGAAACCCCTGCATGTGCCCTTCGTCTTCGCGGGAATAAAATTGCAAATGGTTCATATCTTCAAGGTCAAACACCAGACTGCCCTTGCTGCCGTTGATCTCAAAGCGGTTGTGATTGCGCCGCCCGGCGGCAAAACGCGTGGCTTCAAAAGAACCCAGCGCGCCGTTTTTAAACCGCGCCAAAAACAACGTGGCATCGTCCACCGTTACATTGCCCATCTTTTTTCCGCCTTTGGCCCCCAGCGCCGAATCAATGGCCGCGGGCACAGGGCGCTGTTTAATAAACGTGGTATCGGCACCCACAACACTGTCGATGTCGCCCACCAAATGCAGGGCCAGATCGATAATATGCGCATTCAAATCGCCATGTGGCCCGGACCCGGCTTTGGTTTTTTGCAACCGCCAGACCAGCGGAAAATTGGGATCGATAATCCAGTCTTGCAAATACACCGCACGCCAGTGATAAATTTGTCCAATGCGGCCTTCGGCGATCAACTGCTTGGCCAGCGCCACCGCAGGCACCCGCCGATAGTTAAACGCCACCATGGTTTTTTTGCGCGACTTTTTGGCTATTTGCAAAACTTCTTTTGCTTCGGATAGCGTATTGGTCAATGGTTTTTCGCAAATCACATGTTTGCCCGCTTTCAAAGCGGCAATGGCCATAGGCTTGTGTTCATTGCCCGGCGTACAAATATCAATCACATCGATGTCATCGCGGGCAATCACCTTTTTCCAATTGGTTTCATATTCTTCCCATCCGTATGTCGCCGCTGCGTTTTTAACCGCACTTTCATTGCGACCACAAATCACTTTTAATATGGGTTTCACACCCAGTTCTGGAAAAAATGCCGCTACCTGTCGGAACCCGTTGCTATGGGCTTTTCCCATAAACGCGTAACCGATCATGCCAATGTTTAGCTCTTTTGCCATAACGCCTCCTTGTCAAAACCGCCCCTTGTATGCGATTAAAGCGCACCCAATATAAAAATCCTGCTGAACCTGTCAACGAATTTTACATCCAAATGATGCAAATCTGATCTGCATCAGGCAATACCCTCCCATCGCCCCAATCGGTTCAAAACACTCATGTATATGAATCGTCAGGGCCCCATTCGCAACTGCCATGCCAGCGAACCGGCAGGCTGTTTGACCTGATCGACTGTCAGATACTCTCCTGCGGACACGGAAGTCATTAACGTTGCTCCTGCGGCCAACCCCACGGGCAAAAGCCCAGATGCCTGTGCCATAGTCATCGCAACACCGCGCACATCATCCATGCCCAAACCGCCCAAAACCAGTCCTTCTTTTAAATTTTTCTTGGCAACCGCCACCACATCCACCCTTTGTGTTTCACCCGGACAGGCTGTTGGCACACCGTCTAAAACCGCTTTTAAAATAGACCACGGCGTTTCGACCCCCACAAGATGGAAGGGGCGATACAACAGGGCATGGCGCCGATCAGCACTCATGACCACGCCTTTTCGCGCCATCGTCTCCATCCCTTTGAGGGCATTACATGTGCCCACCACAAACACCCCGGTCATGGCATCTTGTTGAATCATCTTTCCATCGGGCAAAACCTGATTGACAAAATCGATCACACCCGACTGATTCAAAATCCCCCCTGCAAACTGCGGGCGCAATTGCTCTGGTATTTCTTGAGTGCGCAACGATGGCCCATGCATTCCCACAACATCCACCATCAACCCACAGGCATTGGCCGTGCTGGCCATTTCAATTTGCGTTTTGCTGCCATCGAGATACGTCACATCACTTTTGGTCGGGTGTTCTCTATCGGCCAGCATGCGCAGTGCTTTTTCAAGCGGATACAATTTGGTGCCTTTGCCCGCTGAAACAATATCAAAACCCAGACACCGCGCCCAATCGGCCAGTTCAGTAATCAAACTGGGTTGATCGCCATCGGCCAGCGTATAAACCACCCCGGCATTTTTTGCGCGTTGCGCCAACGGCACACCAGCCGTAATATCGGCCTCCACATTCACCATCACCACATGTTTGCCCTGTGCAATGGCCCCGGCAGCAACGCGGCAACCCACTTCGGGTTCACCCGTACAATCCACAATCACATCCACCGGGGCACACACAGCCTGTTCCAGATCGGTTGTCACAACCGGTTTTCTGGCAATCACACGGTCGGCAATGGCTCCCCGATCATCGGAGGATGCCACATCGGCCCGATCATAACCGACCATCTGATAAACTTCAAAGGCTTTTTCAATATTCAGATCACAAACCACAGAGGCCTGCATGCCCGGAATTTGGCCAAGCTGACACACCAGACTCTCGCCATAATCGCCTGCGCCAATCACCCCCACGCGAACCGGATTGCCCGCCTGTTTGCGTT
>CAXNEV010000398.1:0-3972 GCA_964200925.1 Candidatus Latescibacterota bacterium
TACATAAAATGCGTATAGACTTTTCGCGAGCGAACATCTGTACCAAATGTTTTGAGTTCAACAGTATGCCCTGCATATTCCCCATCGAAAACTTTGGCAAACTCTGTCCAGCTTTTTTGAAAATCAGCGGCCGACATGGCCTTTTCGCCAGTAAAAGCCGCTTCGCGATCCTTAGCCAGTGCTTCGGCCTGTTCTGTTATTTTATCATCTAATTTTTTGGTTTTTGCATCAACAGGGCTCAAACACAAAAAAAGCCCCAGACATCCTATTAATATTGCATTGAAAACAGGCACATAACGTTTTTCGGTAAAAACCTCCCACTGCATACGCGGTTACCTCCTTTAAATTGGGATTGAGGTCGTCTAAAAAAACTCTATTTTTGGCTCAACTATTTGTTCGCTTTTTTCAAAACATCATTGAATAAGCGGCCAAGAATGGTTAAAACTACACAATCACCAACCTAAAGCAAGCGAAAAATTAATATTGGTACACAAAGACATAAGCATTTTTGATAACACAACAGGTTATAGTCAACATCTCCTAAAACAAAAGCGCGTTTGCACGTTTACGCGTTAACACGTTCCAACCCACCCCCACCAGAATCGTATCGCATGGTTTATAAGATGTTAACGTTCCAACGTTCTAACGTGTTTTATTATTTACAAACAGCCGACTTCAAGGGTCTTTTTATTGTAGAACACCCACTCGCACACCCATGGCAGCCTTTTATTGAACGCAAAGAAAAAGACTGCCAGAAAGCGCGAACAAGATATAGGCCACTGAAAATGAACATTCCAATTGCGATAACTTCTTGCCAATCCATCGCCATTACCCCCATCCAAGAGCCATTCCAATGCGATAGGTTGCAAACGCACCGAAATAGGCCAATGCAGTCATATATCCAAAAGTCAACAGGGGCCAAGCCCAGGTGCCTGTTTCTCGCTGAATTACCGCAAGGGTTGAAACACATTGTGCACATAGTGCAAAAAACACCATGATCGACAGCGCCACCGGGATGCTGAACACCCGACGACCGTCTGGTCCAACAGCCTGTTGTAAAGCCTCCTGTAAAGATTGCGAACTTTCATCCACCCTTCCCAGGCTATAAATCGTTCCCAGCGCAGCCACGATCACTTCGCGCGCAGGAAAAGACGCCAGAGTGGCCATGCCAATGCGCCAATCCCAACCCAAGGGTTTGACCAGGGGTTCTATGGTTTTGCCCATATATCCCAAATAGCTGTTGGAAATCAAATCGCCAGATACCCGGGCATCAAAAGCCTCCAATACCCCTTCTTCAGCACCGGCTTGAACCAGCATTTCCCGTTGTTGTTCATACTGCACAATGGCTTCTTCAGAGCGCGGAAAATAGGCCAATCCCCACATGACCACGGTTGCTGCCAATATGAGTGTACCAGCCCGTTTCAAAAAATGATAGGCATTCTGGTAGATGCACATCAACACCGTTCGGACATCGGGGAATTTATAGGAGGGCAATTCCAAAATAAAAGGCGTGGTTTCTCCCTTGAGCAATGTCTTTTTTAACAACCAGGCTACAGGCACAGCCACCACAATACCCAGGCCATACATGCAAAACAACGTTACCCCCTGAAGGCCAAAACCCAAAAAAGTGGTTGTATCAGGAATAAAGGCCGCAATAAAAATGGCATAAACCGGCAATCTTGCCGAACAACTCATCAGCGGTGCCACCAGCATGGTTGCAATGCGGTCTTTGCGATCATCTATCGTGCGTGTGGCCATCACCCCCGGCACCGCACAGGCAAAACTCGACAACATGGGTATAAACGATTTCCCCGACAAGCCGCACTGCGTCAACAATCGATCCATTAACAACGCAGCCCGGGCCATATACCCGCAATCTTCGAGAATGGCAATAAACAAAAAGAGAATGCAAATTTGAGGCAAAAAAATCACCACACCCCCCACACCTGCAATGAGACCATCCACAATCAGGCTTTGCAATGCCCCTTTGGGCATCTGTGCCAATGCCCAGTTGCCAAGCGATGCAAATGCCGCATCAATAAGATCCATTATAGGAGCAGACCATGTAAATATGGACTCAAATATAAAACCCATGATCGCCGCAAATATCAACGTGCCCCAAACCCGGTGGGTCAGAACTTTATCGATGCGATCCGATTCGGTTTCCCGCAACGGATCGGGGTCTTGCAAAACGCCATCTATGATTTGCTCAATCCATCCATAACGATGGGCTATTTCAATATCTCCTACCGGCATGTCACTTTGAAATCTTGCGCGCAACAGGCCAATGTCCTGACCAAATTCTGCCCCGAGTAATTTTTGCGTGCGCGCAAATATACCCCCGCCTGGATCTGTCACAATGCGCACTACAAGGGCTGGCGAAATATCGCGATATCGGTTGACCATTTCGCGCACCGGTTCTCGCCAAGATTCCGGCAAGGCCATCAAGGCATCAGAACCTTTATTTTTTTTCATTTCGTGTAACAAGGCCGTTTTTAAACGATTCAAACCTTCCCGTTTATTGGCCTGGATGGAAATGACCGGTACCCCCAAGCGATCACCCAAAGCCTGTTCATCAATAATAATGCCCCTGGATCGGGCCACATCCGACATATTGAGGGCCACAACCAGGGGCAATTCCATGTCTAAAAGCTGTGATACCAGGTACAGATTGCGCTTCAAGTTGCTGGCATCCAACACAGCCAAAATGGCATTGATCGGCTCTTCCTGCTCCCAAAGCCCCAGCAACACATCAACGGCAATCGCTTCATCGGGAGATTGGGGTGACAAACTATACGCCCCGGGCAGATCGATCAATTCTGCCGTGATATTCTCGCCCAAAATCATGCGCCCAACCTTGCGTTCAACCGTTACACCGGGAAAATTTCCCACGCGTTGAGACAAACCGGTTAGGGCGTTAAACAAAGTGGTTTTGCCAGTATTGGGATTGCCAACCAGAGCAACCCGCATGCGCCTGATTGACAAAAGGTGTTCTTGCAGGTTTACCGACATGGTTTCACTCAAGCAGCTCGGTTCACCCGAATGCACATGGCATCTGCGCGTCGCAAACAAAACCGACTGGTGCCCACCTGGATAATCGTGGGGCACCCTGTGCGCAAGACCCGAACAGGTGCCCCTGGCACCGCACCTACTTCGCGCAGTCGCACGGCCAATCGGTGGGTTCCCAAAATGGCCTCAATCACCCCTTGCTCTCCAGAAAGCCAGGATGACAAAGAGGAGGACAGATTTGGCATCATGTCTGTTTTGCCTTTCATATATTTTACGTCTCCGATTTCAGCAAGTGTTCGACATTGGCACCGGGCCAACAGTGGGCTTCGCCCATCTCCAGTCGAGACCAAAATTCCGTTAAAAACTGCTTGGCAACCACATCTTCTGAAAGCAAAAATTGCACAAAATGCAACAGTTGTTGGCCCGTTTTAACACTGAGCAGATGTTCCACCTTACAAGCATCAATTTCCGCCTGCCGATCCCCCAATTGCAACACATCGGCCAAAAATTTGCGCACAATAGCCCGTTTGGCCAAAATGGAATTGACAATGCGTTTTCCGGGCTCTGACAAACTCAAAAATTTGTTGTGATCTTCCAGCACCAGCCCTTTTTCTTTCAATGCTTTTAAGGTTAAAGAGGCACTGCCCCGTGTGATTTCCAACGCGCGCGCCACATCCGAAACCCGCGCATACCCATGGCTGTCCATCAATTCATGAATGGCCGACAAATGGTGGGCCACACTGTGAGAAATCTCATTGCTTTCGTATTCTTTCCAGACATCACTCGACATGGGACAACTCCTTTCCCCAACCAGATGTTTTATTAGTAAAACATCTGATGGGAACATAAACCAATTTATTCAGAGATGTCAAGGGGATTTTTTAATATTTATATTCTTGACAAGGTTTTTTTATTTTAGTATCTGCTATTGGGCCGTTTATCACCCACTTTAATTAAGGATAT
>CAXNEV010000399.1:0-3959 GCA_964200925.1 Candidatus Latescibacterota bacterium
GGCGCTGACGAAACCGTGAGTTTGTATAAAAATGCCGATAAGTGGTGCGATTTGTGTCGTGGGCCGCATGTGCCAAGCACCAGTCGCATTAAAGCTGTGAAGCTGTTGAGTTCGTCGGGTGCGTATTGGCGTGGCAATGAAAAAAATAAGATGCTTCAGCGCATTTACGGCATTTCGTTTCCCGATAAAAAAGAATTACAGGCGTATTTAGACCGCATTGAAGAAGCCAAACGGCGCGACCACCGTGTTCTGGGTACGCAACTGGATTTGTTTTCCGTAAATGAAAGTGTTGGGCCAGGACTGGTGTTGTGGCATCCCAAGGGGATGCGCGTGCGTTCAGAAGTGGAAAATTTCTGGCGCAATGCCCATTACAGTGGCGGTTATGATCTTGTGGGTTCGCCGCACATTGGCCGTTCAACGTTATGGGAAACCAGCGGGCACCTCGATTTTTATCGCGAAAGCATGTATTCGTCAATGGATATTGATGGGCAAGAGTATTTTGCCAAGCCCATGAATTGTCCGTTTCACAGCATGATTTACAAAAGTCGTTTGCGCAGTTATCGCGATTTGCCGTTTCGCTGGGCCGAAATGGGCACGGTGTATCGCTATGAACGGGCCGGAGCGTTGCACGGGTTGTTGCGGGTGCGCGGGTTCACACAAGACGATGCGCATATCTTTTGTCGCCCCGATCAGGTGGAAAACGAAATTCGCCGCGTGATCGACTTTACAATGTTTATTTTGCGGTCGTTTGGGTTTGAAGATTTTAAGGTGGATGTTTCAACACGTCCTGAAAAATACGTGGGCGATCCCAAAGATTGGGATATGGCTACCGATGCGCTCAAAGCAGCATTGGATGTGCAGAAAATGTCTTATGGCATCGATGAAGGCGGCGGTGCTTTTTACGGCCCTAAAATTGATGTCAAAATCAAAGATGCCTTAGGGCGTGAATGGCAGTGTTCGACCATTCAGTTTGATTTTAATTTGCCTGATCGTTTCGATTTGGGTTTTATTGGACAAGATGGCAAATTGCACCGCCCCTACATGGTGCACCGCGCATTGCTGGGATCTTTGGAGCGGTTTTTTGGCGTGCTGATCGAACATTTTGCAGGTAACTTTCCGTTGTGGTTAGCCCCTGTTCATGCGGCTGTGTTGCCCGTATCTGATCTGTTTGTTGCCTATGCTCAAACCGTGACAGATCGCTTGAAAACAGCGGGGTTCCGAGTTGAACTGGATAATCAAGATGCCAAATTAGGATATAAAATTCGGGAAGCAGAAATGCAAAAAGTGCCCTATATGCTGATTGTAGGAGGTAAAGAAGTGGAGAGCGACACAGTGTCTGTGCGCCAACATGGGGCGGGCGATCTGGGTGCTTTGACAATAGATGTTTTAATTGCGCGCATGCAAAAAGAGATCGAGACGAAACAGGCGTCATAATGCGAATTTTTTTCGCAGATCTCCACATTTGGGGCAAAAGCGCCCATCTTTCTCGGAGGTGATCGTATCAACAGAGGTCCAAGAGTTAGTAGAGAACAGCAACCCAGGCGGGAAATAGGTCCGCGTGTGAACCGGCAGATTCGCATTCCTCAAATCCGTTTGATTGGTGAAAACGGGGATCAGGTTGGCATTGTGGAAACGTCGAAAGCTCTGCAAATGGCCGATGAAGCGGGTCTGGATCTTGTTGAAGTGGCACCAAACGCCCGTCCTCCGGTATGCCGCATTATGGATTTTGGAAAATATCGGTATGAGCAGAGCAAAAAAGCCAAAAAAGGGCGCCAGCACACGTCACAACTCAAAGAGATTCGCATGCGGGTGCGAATCAGTGACCATGATTACCAGTTCAAAGTAAAACATGCTGAGAAATTTTTGGAAGAACGGCACAAAGTACGGGTTGCTGTTGAGTTCCGGGGGCGTGAAAATGCCCATCGAGACCTGGGGCGTGAATTGCTCAAACGTGTTGAAACAGATCTTCAAAATGTCGGTTCTGTTGAGACCCCAGCACGAGATGAAGGACGCAATGTCGTGTTGATTATGGCGCCCAAAGCGCAATCCAATTAACGGTTGCACCTGATGGATATCGAAAGGAGTTTGTTGTGCCTAAAATGAAAAGTCATAGCGGTGCCAAAAAACGCTTTAAAATGCACAGTTCTGGCAAAATTAGCCGCAAAAAAGCCATGGCTGGCCACCATTTGAATAAAAAATCGAGCAAACGCAAAAGCGACTTGCTTTTAACTGCTCAAGTCCACGCTTCAGATATGGGCCGCGTGAAGCGAATGTTGGCTTCTTAAATTTTTTGTCGCGAGTCACGAGTCCAGAGTCGCGAGTTAAAAACCACAAAAAGAACATGTTTTTGACTCTTGGCCCGTGACCCACGACCCGTGACTTTATTTATTTGGAGATTATTTCATGCCAAGAGCAACCAATAACCCTGCTTCAAAACGCAGGCGCAAACGCATTCTCAAGCGGGCCAAAGGTTTTCGAGGTGGGCGCAGCAAACTGTTGCGCACTGCCAGCAGTGCTGTTGATCGGGCATTAAAATATGCCTATCGCGATCGCCGTCAGAAAAAACGAACTTTTCGTGCTTTGTGGATTGCGCGTATTAATGCCGCCGTGCGTTTGCATGGCTTAACGTATAGCCGATTTATGGATGGATTGAAAAAGATAGGTGTGGATCTGGATCGCAAAGTGTTGGCCAATCTGGCTGTAACCGATGCGGATGCCTTTGCAGTTTTGACGACGCAGGTTAAACAAAACAGTTAAATTTTCAGAATTTATTGCGGAACCTTTCGGTATGCATTTGCCCTTTTGATTGCATGCCTGAGGTTCCGTTTTTTTTGCCTCACACTGTGATTATTCCCGTTTATGCCGGTGGGCTTGACTTTCAAATCTAAAGGTGTTAAATTGCCTTTACATAATTTGTATATGGAGTGCCAAGTATTTGTTTTATTTTATATGCTACAGGCACTTTTATTTTTTTGATTATAGCGACGCGTTTATGCAAGGAGAACACATGGACGTTGGAAAGCAGGCGGATGGCGAAGTGAATGCGGGGGTTGATCGGCTGGTTTCTGAAATAGATCGGGCTGTTCGTATTATCGAGAACCTGCGCCGTGAAAGTGCCGAATTGAAACAGCAGTGCAAAACGCTTCAGGCCAATGTTTCGCGATTAGAAGGCGATCTTTCTGAATTGCGCATCGATCGCGAGCGGTTGCAGCGCATTTATAATGAAAATGCTTCACTGATTGACAACAAAGCGGAAATTCAAAACAAAATTGAGGCCATGTTGTCTCGTCTCGACGTTTTGAATCAAGAAACAGCAAACGCCGACGCCTAACCCATCACATAGGCGATTTATGGCCGATTTACCTATTGTATGCGTCCAGATGTTCGGTTCTGAATATCGCATTGCCACTGATGCAGATCCTGAACACACCCGTGAAGTGGCGCGTTATATTGATCGCAAGATGCGCGAAGTGGCTCATAATCTGTCACTTCGATCCGTTTCCAAAATTGCCGTGTTGACCGCGGTGAATTTGGCCGACGAGTTATTTAAGGCTCGTGCCGAAGATCAGCATTTGACACAAATGGCTCATAAAAAAGCTGACTTGCTCGCCAAGTCGATGAATCGGTTAACTGGCAGCGATTAATTGGCCTGGCAATGTTTGTTTTAGCCCGCTGTGTTTGTCACGTCTCTTTTCGGCAAGCACGGGACGGGCTTTTTTGTTTTTTGTCAATACTTTTTCACTTGAGACACCAATTCCTTTATCGGAGTTGGCAGGGAGACAGCCCATGGAAACAATATCGGTAATAGCTCTGTCAGCCGGGCTATTGGTGCTGGGGTTTATCCTCGGCTGGTTGATCAGCAGCAAGGTTGCACACAGCAAAATTTATCAAGCAGAAGTGTCAGCAGAAAAAATTCTTGAAGATGCCCATCGCGAGGCTGCCGATGAAAAGCGTACAGC
>CAXNEV010000400.1:0-3955 GCA_964200925.1 Candidatus Latescibacterota bacterium
CTTGAAGGATCTTGTCGCTGATGAAGTGGCAGGTGATCCACAAAATGGTCGGTGCTGGATTCGCAGAAGTTTGAGTAAACTGCAAGAGGGATTGATCCAGAAAGGTTATCCCTTATGTCGTGAGACAATTCGAGGGCTGCTTTCAAAGCAGAATACACGTCCCAGAAGCAACTTCAAGCGTTTGGTTGCCAATCCGCACCCAGACCGTGATGTGCAGTTCCAATATATTCAAACTCAGCGAAAGGCTTTTCAAGCCGCAGGCTGGCCGGTTATCAGTGTGGATGCAAAAAAGAAGGAATTGATCGGGCTTTTTCGAAATCCCGGACAAGTTTGGTGTGGGCAGTCTCAATCGGTCTATATGCATGATTTTCCCACAGATGCCCGTGGACACGCACTTCCTTATGGCATTTACGATTTGCTTCATCATCAAGGTTATGTTTATGTCGGACAGTCGGCAGAAACCCCAGAATTTGCAGTTGATGCGATTGTTCGTTGGTGGAAATACGCTGGTTCTAAACAATATCCTGATGCACCTGAGTTGCTGATTCTGGCTGATGGGGGGGTGCCAATGGGTGGCGTCCCACAAGATGGAAACAACAACTTCAGGTAAAACTGGTTGATGCGATGGATTTGACTGTTACTGTTTGCCATTTCCCTACAGGGGCTTCCAAGTGGAATCCAATCGAACATCGTCTCTTCAGTGAAATCAGTAAAACTTGGGCGGGCACACCACTGACTTCGTTTTCCCTACTGATGGATGGCATTCGAACCACAACCACAAAAACTGGCCTTCAGGTAACAGCAGCGCATATCCGAAAAATCTATAAAAAGGGACTCAAGGTCTCACAAGAAGAACGCGAGACACTGGCTATCGAAAAACACGCTATCTGCTCGAATTGAAACTACACCATCAGACCTCGAAAACCGGAAAGTAATTCTTAGACGAACCCTTACGAACGGTGGCGTTGGGTTCAAAAGAGATTAAACCGATAGGCTTTTGAATTAATGACCCGGTTTATGCCCAACTGGCGTTTGCATCGGGATAGGTTGAACAGCAGTCCGCTATCGCATGAAGATTGGCAGTATTAATTCTTGCGTGACAAATAGGTGAAAACAAACTTTTAATCAAGGAGCAAGATATGGCAGAAACAGTAGAAGAATTGACGATCAATTACGAAGAAGAGGGCATTTTGCTGTGTAAAGAACTGGACAAACAAGTGTTGACCAAAGGGGCGTGGGCAACCGTGATGTATTTGTATCAGGATTACAATCGCAAAGACGAAGATTTTGGCCCCCCCAAAGTGAGCATTCGGCGGTATCAAAAAAAAGAAGGCAATTATGTGTCGCGAAGTAAATTTAACATTTCAAGTTTGGGGCAGGCCGAGAAAATTGTTGAGACGCTCCAGGAATGGATTGCCAAAATGGAGAATGGTCTGGAAGACGATCACACATAGACGGCAAGAAACGCGATTCAGGGAATGAGAACGAAATAATTTGTGCATTCGGAAAGAAGATAGAAAAAAGGGAGAAGAGAAATTTCTTCTCCCTTTTTTTCTTGGTGCAACTACATTGAAACGCCCAGTAGTCCTCGTGTGAATTGAAAATCGGTGTTGCCCATCTTTGAGGCCCGTGGAATATATTGCCGAGAAGCCACGGCAATAATCAAATCGAGCAGGTTTTGAACATTTTCTTCAACCGAGTCTGTTAGCGCCAGATCGATATCGTCTGCAAATCGGGAGGCAACCGAAGAGGTTGTTGCCATTTGAAGCATGGGCACCAGCGGATGGCCTTGAAGTGAATGCTCTCCGGCACAGGCCAAAATGAGATCGACCCCTGTTCCTCCAAGTCCGGTGAGGGTTTCAACCCAATGGTCTGTCTGGGTTTCCATAATGTAATACCCCGAATTTTTGGGCTGTTCGCCGTGTGACAGGCAGGCTTCGGGTGCCCGGTTGTTCAGGATTTCCCGGTAAGATGGCTTTACAAAAAGGGTCGCATTGTCGGGCACAATCAGCGTTGCGCCTGCCCCGATAAGTTGGCGGGATAATTCGGCAAGGCTTTGTGCGCCGGTTTCTGACACTGGCCCGGATGACGACAGGCCGATGCGCAGTGCAGACAGAGGGGCAGAAACATGTTCAACGGGGGGGTCTGTAGATAGGCGGTTGGTAAAATAGGTTTCAATTTTTTGAAGAACGCTGTCAATGCCCCCGTCGAGTTGAACGCTGGCCCATCCAAAATCAGAGGGAGACAAACCGCGATCTTCTATGGCGTGGCGCAAATAATCGTTGTGGGTTTTTTCACAGCCGTGTTCGAGCAATAGGGCGCAGTGAACAAGGGGGTGGGTGAGATAACCCACCATGGTGCGGGTGTAGAGGTGTTCGGCAGCTTCACCCGACATGCCACATCCTTCGGTGTGGACCAGGCCCACAAAACGCGACAGGCCCCGTTCTGATCCCAAGCCTTTTAACGAAAGGCGTTCGGCGGCCATTTTGGCAATTTGTCCCGAGCACAAACTGGTGGGCAAAATGAGTCCAATATGGTCAGCCGACAGGCGATTGTTGGTGCGCAACCCTTCAAAAAACCGATTTTCTTTAAGTGTTTGTGTTTGAATGGGAATGGGTTGACCCTGAGGTTCCGGGCGGGATTTGAGTGCGATCAGATTTTCTGTTGACGTTTGTTGCCAGTTGCGCCAGATGGACACCTGGGCATGGCCTGCTTCTTCGCCTTTGCTGCATTTGCCAGAGGCCACCTGACATGTGAGTTCAAACATGTCTTTGCCCAGATCATCCATAGATGTGCCATCCAGATAAGCTCCGGCATTGACATCCATATCGGATTCAAGCAGGTTGTAACGCTCTGTGGTGGTTACAATTTTGATGGTGGGCACAAAGGGGAAATTGGTGATTGAACCGTTGCCGGTAATAAAAAAGATCATGTTGCATCCCGAAGCCACCTGTCCGGCTATGCTTTCAAGGTCGTTGCCGGGGCTGTCCATGAAATAATATCCCGGTTTGTGCATTGGGGCCGCATAATCGAGCACTTCGTCCAGTCGCACATCGGGGTTGCGCTTTTGTGCGGCCCCAATGGATTTGAGCACAATGTTATACAAACCCCGGAATTTGTTTCCACCCGAAGGATTGCCTTCGGCAGACGTGCCATGCCAGGCGGCCAGAGTTTTGTAGGCTTCCACTTTTTCCAAAAAACGCCGGGCCACATCGCGATTGCGCACGTTTTGCAGCACATAGGATTCTGCCCCGATCAATTCATCGGTTTCTGCCAGGTTGGCGGTTCCCCCATGTCGAATAACTTCGCGGGCAACCCAGGCCGCTAACGGATTGCCTGAAATGCCCGAAAAGGCATCGGACCCCCCGCATTGCAAGGCTATTTTGAGGTGAAACAGCGGTTGTGCTGTGCGCGGTGTGGCATTGACTGTCTCAAGCCAATCGCGAATCTGTTGTTCCCCCTGTTGCAAATGGGTTTCAAAACTGCCATTGAGCGTTAAAAAACGGTGGGGGACATGGGCAAGAGGCATTCCTTCTTGTGTTAAATAATCCTGTATCATGGTGTTGGTGATGGCTTCTGTGCCATAATCGACAATTAAAATTGCGCCAACATTGGGGTGAACCACAAACCCAGACAGAGTGCGCAGCAACAAATCTCGGTTGTTAGGTGTTTGGCTGCCTCCGCCTTCGGTGTGGGTGACGGCCACAATGCCATTGATGTTGGCATAGGCATCGGCAACCCCTTT
Source organism: Candidatus Latescibacterota bacterium (assembly GCA_964200925.1). Lineage (GTDB taxonomy): Bacteria > Latescibacterota > UBA2968 > UBA2968 > UBA2968 > CAXNEV01. Next base: position 3,746 of record CAXNEV010000400.1, read on the forward strand.
CAAACGGGCTTCCAACTGTTTGGCATATCCCGTGGTGCGCGAAGAAGCAGATAAAATGACAATATAGTTGCGAAGACCCACCCCGCGAGAGCCGGGGCGAAGATATCCTTGAAAGATTCCGGGATTGTTGTAAAGGGCAACCTGCTGGCCAGATTTAAAGGTGGTGTCATTTATAAGATAAGGGGTGATGCGGTCTTCAAAATTGGGCAT
>CAXNEV010000401.1:0-3939 GCA_964200925.1 Candidatus Latescibacterota bacterium
CTGTGCCAACAGAGACAGAACTGGTGGCTGGTTCATCGGTTTCCCATTCAATGGTCATGCTGGTCTGGCTGGCCGACACCACGGTTGGGCCTTTGGTGATGAGCGGGTTTTGCGTGTCTGCTGTGGCGGTTGTGGCAAATGAGGCCACACTGCCGGTGGATTGTTTGCTTGCCAATTTGCCCGATGATGTGGCCGGCCAAACAAGGGTTTCACCTTCCACATTTTTTAATTCTATGCGGAAATTATAATTGGACTTGCCTGTTAAACCGGTGATGGTCACACTGTGGGTTTTGGTGTTTAACAGATCGCCGTTTCTGTCAATGTCGGGCACGGCAATTTCGTCGGGGGTATTAAATGTGCCACCCGTGCCCGTGGTGCCATAATACAGGGTCATGGTGGTTGGCACATTGGTTGACAAGGTAAACCAGGCGCGGTCGCGGTAGGCTCTGACAATGGGACCGCGTGTGATTTCCGGGGCCAAAATATCTGATAGCGTTCGGAAGGTGAGGTCTTTGCTGAATTTGTGTTTGCCACGCGGATCGGTGGTATATTGTTCGTTTTCAAGGGATGTAAGCGTGACGCGGTAGCGGTAGGCCGATTCGGGTGTTAAGCCGATAAGCGGAATATTGTGCTGTTCCTGTACATTTGTGATGGTGATGCGATTGGGATAAAACGGGTCGGCGTTAAACGCAGCACCTGTGGGCACATCGCCGGTGATTCGGGTAGATGTGTTGAGGCCATAATCGAGAATGACACTGACGGGCTGATTGGCCTTTATGGAAATCTGGTTGGCCGTGGTGCCGGTGGTTGCACTGGGCAGGTTAATCAATTCCAGTTTGGGCAGGTTGCTGAGCGTTTTAAACGTACCCGTTTGAGTGGCTGTGGCCTGGGCTTCGGTCATGGTGCCATCTGTAATGAGGTCGTCAACACCTGTTAACCGGGTGCTGATTTCATATTCGTATTCGGTGGCCGGGCCTAAGTTTCTGATTTCGGCTTTGTGGGAGGTGCGCCCGGTTTTGTCGGTGCCAGTACTTTCGGTAACCAGCGCACCGCGTGTGCTCTGGCCAGAAGGACTTTTGATGCGGGCATAAATTTTGTAGCGCGTTTCCCCTGCCCGGCTGGTTAACCATTTGAGGGTGACAGATGTTGGGCCCACTTCCGTGTTGACATTGGTGATGGATGCGGGGCGCACATCGGGTGTGGCCCGGGTTTTGAATGTGCCGGTGCTTGTTGGGCTTAATTCACCGTCGAGGCTGGTGGCGGTGATTTCGTATTCATAGGTCGTGTTTTGCGCAAGGCCCGTTAATTTCACTTCATGGCGCAAAGCCTGAATGCTGGCATCCAGCAATTTGAGAGACAAAATAAAGGCTTCATTCACACCGGTGGTAATGCCCGCTGTGGTCAAGGCGGCAATGAGCTGGGTAGATGTGGACTTCTGAATATCTGTTTTGCTGGTTTTTAAGGCTTTTAGCGCCGCAATTTGCTGTTCTGTGGTGCTTACCTGAAGGGCTGTGAGGGCTGTTTTCCATTCGGTTGTTCCCGATGCCCGGTAGTTGACCTGATGGTTAATGCCTTCAAATTTGGTGCGCCAGGAAAGGGTGGCTGTGTTGTGGGTTGTTGTTGTGGTAATGCCTGTGATGAGGTTATTGAGGGGGGGCGTTACAGAAAATGCTGTTTTGGGTTCAACCCGAGAACCGCCTCCAAAATCAACTTTAGCCACCGTGATGGTGGTCGATTTAAAGGTGCTGGACAGTTTTAAGGTCATGGAAGCAACCAGTTTCGGTTCGCCTGAATAACTTTTGGGTGCACCAAAAATCACGGCGGACATCTGGAGTTGATTTCCTAACACGGAGTTGATTTCCTAACACGGAGTTGATGACGACGGGAAATTCAGTTGAAGCCCCTACTGCTTGCCCATCGATGGCCTTAATATCGGGAACATCAAGAAATACCTCGACACCCTGTGCATTGGTGTAGCCAGTGGCAAAAATTTCGATAACAACGGTTTTGCCTGCACTGCCAAAAACGGACTTCGTTGTGGAAAGTTTGCCATCTCCTTTGTCCAGTTGAATATCGGATTCGACTTTTAACTGGGCCGAAACGGGTGCGGGTTGGAAACCCACGAGCAGGCCTGACAACAACAGGATGCTCAGCGAGAAAAATGCGGCGCGGTAACGGTGGGACATGGACTGTCTCCTGTGAAAAATTGAGTGGCGTGAAGCTGTGAATATGTTTTGAATTAACCAGAATAAAAACATGAAGTAAGAGTATGCACAAAATATAGCCAAATATGCAATAAAAAAAAGAAAAGAGTGGTGACGTGTGTCACATTTATGACATGCATTTGTTAGTTTTGTATGCCTTCGGCGACTTACTTTTTGTCAACAGCCACAAAAAGTAAGCAAAAAAGCCCGCCCCTTCTTCAGGGGCGGGCTTTTTGTGCAAACACATTACTTGAGCAACAGCATTTTGTGGGTTTTGGAAAAACGTTCTGCCTGCAGGCGATAGAGATAAACGCCACTGGCAACGGTGCGTCCCAACGCATCTTTGCCATTCCACTGCACAGCGTAAAAACCGGGCAGTTGTTCGGCATCGATGAGTCGGATCACTTCCTGGCCGAGAACGTTGTAAACAATCAATGTTACATTGCCAGCTTCGGGCAGGGCATATCGAATGGTTGTTTCGGGGTTGAACGGATTTGGGAAGTTGTGATCCAGGGCATAATCTGTGGGCAATAGTGAGAAGCGCCCGCCCAAATGTTGTGCGGCACTGGGATGGAGTTTGGCATCAATGAGCAGGCCCTGTGCAATTTCGACAAATACGCGGTTGGGGTCTCCGCTGAGAAGCCGGAATTTCAACGAGGCCAACACACCTTCTCCACTGACCGGGTCGCCCTGTGTGACCGCACTGGCAATGAACACTTCCCCTTTTTCCGGGTTGTTTTCAAGCGTGCCAAACAATTCGGCGGTGCGCCCATCGGCATTCAAGAAGGTATCGCCTTTGTCTGTTGCGGAGATGAATTGAACAGATGCCGGATCATAGGTGATACGAACGCCATATCCTTTAATGGCCTGGGCATTGGACAGCGTGATATCAACGGTGAGTTCTGTGGTTTCAAGACCGGCCTGGACGGGGCGGCCTACAAGTTGGAATTGGGCGTTTTCGTCGATGCTGTAAACCACTTCAACAACCGGTTTGCCACTGCCTCCAGTGGTGCCTTTGATATACACTTTGTTGAAATAGGTGATGAATGACAGAAAGTCGGAAAATCCAACTGTGTTATCTCCGTCAAAATCGGCATTGGCGACAAAACCGGTTTGATCGGATTTTTTGTTGAAGGTGCTGATAAACGTCAAGAAGTCGCTGAAATCGACTTTCAGATTGTTTGAAAAATCACCCGGATAAGCCGGGGCTTTGGCGTTGACTTTAAAGGAGCCTGTGAGGTAGTTGCTGTCAAAAGCCCCGTCGCTTGATTTGACGCGATAATAATACGTGGTGCCGTCTGTTAATGTTTTGTTGACGATCCAGGCGGTGATGCCGCTGGGATCTTCAGAGCCAAGCCCCGAACCGGGCGACACCCCGGCTTCAAGGGCAATGGCATCGCTGAAATTGGACGATGTGGCAATGTGGAACGTGTAATTCAGCAGATCTGTGGCATTGATTGGCGTGCTGTTTTTCACCACCAATGTGGGAGCAAGAGGGTTGCCCTGAAGGGTAAACAATGCAGGTGTTGACGGGCCGCTACTGGAAGTTGGCGTAACGTCATTGCTGGGACTAGATGGTGTGCTGGTCAATTGTTTCAGGCCAATTGCTGAAACCCGATAGCGATAGGCGGTTCCATTTGTCACATTGTTGTCGAGGAAATTGGTCACACTTTCAAGCGTGGTTACGGGGGCAAAATCGCCGCTGCCTGTTGCGCGTTCAACCACATACCCAGTT
>CAXNEV010000402.1:0-3911 GCA_964200925.1 Candidatus Latescibacterota bacterium
ACCGAATCTGCCGATCAATTGGCCCAACGCTGGTTGGACGAATGGGAAAATGGCATCGGTGAGACCGGCATTCGCCCAGGCTTTATCAAAATAGGCGTGGACAGTGGTACTTTGCCCCCGTTGGATGAAAAACTCGTTCGGGCCGCCGCACGCACCCATCACAACAGCGGTCTCACCATTGCTTCACACACCAGCGGCAGCATAGAAGCCATGCAAGATCAGCTTCGCATTCTCGAAGAAGAACACGTCTTACCCACAGCTTGGATCTGGGTACACGCCCACAATGTACAACATCCCAACGACTTGCTCAAAGCCGCCGAAAAAGGGGCATGGATTTCTTTGGATGGTCTTTCAGAAACTACCCTTGACCATCACCTCACAATGGTCACCCATTTGAAAACCCACGGCTATTTCAAACAAATCTTGCTCTCACACGACGGCAATTCCTTCCGATATGGCGACCGCCCATTCAAACCCTATGATGCACTGCTCACCCATTTCATTCCCAAGCTCAAAGAAGTGGGTTATACCGACCCAGATATTCAGCAACTCACCGTTGAAAACCCGCGCAAAGCCTTCACCATCCGCATTCGGCAAACCTAAAAAAAGACCCAAATAGCACACAAATTGCCATCGGCCTTTCGCCGATGGCAATTTTTTGGTATGTTTCATCCCCGTGCACGCGCTGCATTGCAAACCCATCACACATCCTTTACCCATCACCTTTTTTTGACGACATGACCGAACGGGAAAAACAGCATCTCAAAACACTCGACCAGACCCTTGTCTGGCATCCCTTCACGCAAATGCAAGATTATGCCCAGGAAAATCCCATCATTATTGCCGGTGGTGATGGCATATATCTTGAAGACATCGACGGCAACCGGTATCTCGATGGATATTCGTCTATGTGGTGCAATGTGCACGGCCACCGGCGACAGGAAATTGATGATGCCATTCGCCACCAACTCGACCACATTGCCCACAGCACCCTATTGGGCCTGTCAAACATACCGGCCATTCGCCTGGCCGAAAAGCTTGTTCAAATCACGCCGCAAAATCTCACGCGGGTTTTTTATTCCGACAACGGGGCCACCGCCACCGAAATTGCCATCAAAATGGCTTTTCAATACTGGCAGCAGTGCCCTGATCCACGCCCTGAAAAAAACACCTTTTTACACCTCAGTCAAAGTTATCACGGCGACACCATAGGGGCTGTCAGCGTGGGCGGCATTGCGCTCTTTCATCACACCTATCACCCCCTGCTCTTTCCCTCTGTTTCTGCACCTGCGCCGCATCCCTATCGGTGTGAACACTGCCAGGGCATCTGCAACAAAACCTGCTTTGACACCCTTGAGCAAATCATAGCAGAAAATGCCGACAAACTTGCCGCCTTCATCATCGAACCCCTCGTACAGGGTGCCGGTGGCATGCTCATGCACCCTCAGGGTTATCTCAAACACGCCGCGCACTTGTGCAAAAAACACAACGTCTTATTCATCGTTGATGAAGTGGCCACAGGTTTTGGCCGAACGGGAAAACTATTTGCCTGTGACCACGAAAATGTTGCACCCGACATCCTTTGCCTGGGCAAAGGTCTTACGGGCGGTTATTTACCTGTTGCGGCCACGCTTGTCACCGATGACATTTACAACGCCTTTTTAGCCGATTATCGCGATCTCAAAACCTTCTTCCACGGGCACACCTACACCGGCAATCCGCTTGGATGTGCCGCGGCACTGGCCACCCTCGACATTTTCGAAAAAGACCATACCCTTGAAAAATTGCAGCCCAAAATCGCCCACCTGTCGCATGAACTGGAGCGGTTTCAAAATTTATCCCATGTGGGCAACATTCGTCAGTGTGGTTTTATTGCGGCCATAGAAATGGTCATGGATCGCCAAACCAAAACCCCTTATCCTTTTGAAGACCGCATGGGCATTCAGGTTTGTCAGGTGGCCAGAGAAAAGGGCCTGTTGATCCGTCCGATCATCAACACCATCATCCTCATGCCGCCCCTGATTATCACCGAGCAGGAACTCACCCACATGATCAACATGGTTTATCTGGCCATTCGTCAGGTCACAGAAAGCAAGGCATGACACGCGGCATTTTTATTACCGGCACCGACACCGAAATAGGCAAAACCGCCATTGCCGCAGGACTTGCCGCATGTTTCAAAAAACGCGGCTACTCCTTTGGTGTCATGAAACCCGTTGCCGCAGGCAGTCGCGCTGATGCGCACATCCTCAAACAGGCATCTGGTGTGGATGATTCGCTTGACGACATCAACCCCATTTATCTGCAACATCCGCTCTCGCCCAATATTGCAGCAGAACTTGAAAATCGCCATATTGACCTCCAAATTCTTCTCAACACACACGACAAACTGTTTGCAAAATACCGGGCTATGCTCATCGAAGGCGCAGGGGGGTTGCTCGTTCCGTTAACCGACAACCTGCTTATGGCCGATCTGGCCGCACAACTCCATTATCCCTTGCTCATTGTCGCACGGGCGGCTCTGGGCACCATCAACCACACATTGCTCACCATCGAAGCCGCACGTACGCGCCATCTCTCCATTCTCGGCGTTATTTACAACGCGTCTGATCCTTCTCAAATCGGATTGTCCGCACAAGCCAGTCCCGATGTGATCACCCGCATATCCGGCGTGCCATCATTGGGCATTGTGCCACACGATCCCACGGTGAACATTGAACAAGGCCATCTTGGCCAATTGCCAGATTTGTTTGAAAAACACGTCTTCTTAGATTCCGTGTTTCAGTGCGTGTTTGGCAAATAGAAATCAACCTCTCCCCCAGCCCCTCTCCGACGCGGAGAGGGGAGCCATGTAATGCTACAATCTATTTTGAATCAACTGATTGCTGATTGCTTGGTTTCCACCCATTTTTTATTGAAATGAGCTTCCCATTGCCAACACTCTACACCACCTCGTTTAAAGGAATTGGTCAAATCACCGTGCGCGAACTGCGCAGTTTGTTTGGCGATGCCCTGCACAAAATTCGCACCCACAAAGTGCGCGACTACGACATTGTACAATTTGACTGGACAGAAGATCCGCAAAACCTGAAACTTCTGGGCACCACCGAAGATGTCTTTTATTATCTATCAACGGTGCCTCTTACCGGTGACAAAACAGATCTCCAAAACTTCCAGGATGCCCTCACGCCCAATCTGATCGATCCCGCCTTGCTGGTGCATCGGCAATTTCATGGCCTGCCTCATGGGCGCACCTCGTTTCGCGTTATTGTGCAGGCCGATCATCAACCCTGGCAAAATTACCGCCGCACCAAAATGCAGGAGGCCGTTGAACTGGGCATTTGCAGCCGATATAACAAGTGGCGTGTGCTGCCCGACAATGCCAATCTGGAATTCTGGGTGCAACAAATCGACAACCAGGCCCTCATCGGTTTGCGCCTCACCGACCGCACCATGCGCCACCGCACCTACAAAACGGCCAACCTGCCCGCCTCACTGCGCCCCACCATTGCCCGTGCCATGGTGCATCTTTCACAGCCTGCCCCCGACGATATCTTCCTCGACCCCATGTGCGGAGCGGGCACCTTGTTGATCGAACGCGCACTGGCCGGGCGTTATGCTCTGTTGCAAGGTGGCGATATTGACAAGACAGCTATTCAAACTACGCTGGACAATTTTGGCAAACACCACAAACCCTATGAGATTCAACAGTGGGATGCCCGATCATTGCCATTGCCAAAACAATCTGTTCACAAAGTGGTTACCAACCCCCCCTGGGGACGCCAACTCAGTGCGCCCTCAGAACTGCGCCCGCTTTACACCTCACTGTGTAAAGAAATTGACCGCGTGCTCAAACCCAGTGGCATAGCCGTCCTGTTAACCAGTGAGTGGAAAACCCTCAAACCAGCGAT
>CAXNEV010000403.1:0-3884 GCA_964200925.1 Candidatus Latescibacterota bacterium
CGCCTCATCGCATCGGGTAACGGTGCGGGCCGTGGGCCTGGGTGTGGGCATGGCCGTGCTGGTCATTTTGTGGAACACCTATGTGGAATACATTGCCCACACAGGGCGCATCAATCTGACGCATTTTCCCATGGCGCTGTTTGCCCCCTATGTGGTTTTGTGTTTGATCAATGCCCTGTTGCGTCGGCGCAAAATAACATGGGCTCTTTCAAGCGCAGAAATATGGACCATTCTGGCCCTTGGGCTGGTGGGTGCAGCTGTGCCTGCGTATGGATTGACCAGTTATTTTTTGGGTATGATTGCCATGCCTTATTACATGGCCACACCCGAAAACCAATGGGCCAATTATTTTCACGCCTATTTGCCCGACTGGCTGATTCCCTCCAATCAAGGGGGAACCATGCAATGGCTGTTTGAAGGGTTGCCCAGTGCGGATATGCCCATTCCCTGGGGCGTTTGGGTGATGCCGTTGCTGGGATGGATGACCTTTATTGGCGCAATTGTGGTGGCCTGTTTGTCTTTGGCTGTGATGTTGCGCAAACAATGGACAGAGAACGAGCGGCTGGCCTATCCCATTTTGCATCCGGCAGGGGATTTGGCCGAAGCGGAAGCGCGTGTGCCGTTGTTTCAAAATCCGTTTTTTATTTTTGGAGCCCTCATTCCGTTTGTCATCATCGCCTGGAATATCATCGGTTATTTTTCACCTGGTTTTCCCTACATTCGCCTGGGGCCAGGGTGGATGCCAATGGGCACATATTTTCCGCGCATTCATGTGCGGTTTAATTTTTATACCATTGGGTTTGCCTATTTTGCCAATCTGGATGTGTTGTTTTCCATCTGGTTTTTTTATTTGTTTTACTGCATTCAAATTGCATTTTATCGCCGCATTGGCATCAATTTGAGCGGAAAAAGCGATTCGGGTGATGTGACCACATCGCTGCAGGCGGGCGGTGCGTTTTTGGCATTGGTCATCATTGGTTTATGGATGGCCCGGCATCACATTCGCGATGTTTTTGCAAAAGCTTTTGATGCCAATCACCGCGCCGATGATTCTGGCGAAATGATGTCCTACCGGGCCTGCGTGTTTGGGTTCCTCCTGAGTTCTATTTTTCTCGTTTTCTGGCTCCATGCCGTGGGCATCCAATTTCTGGTGGCCATTGTGCTAACGGTGGGCATTTATCTGACCTATCTGGGCACAGCGCGTGTGATTGCCGAAACCGGTGTGGTCTATTACAGCATGCCGATGTCTGCCGATGGCATTTTGCCATTTCTCTGGGGGCCCAATGCGTTTAATGGATCAACCTTAACAGCGCTGACTCTGGTGGATTCGGTGCGCTCGCAGGGCAAAGCGATGTTTATGCCTCCCCTGGTGCATGCGGCGCGCATTGGGGATATGGTTGGAAAAAACAAGGGACGACTGGTTGCGGGCATTGTTTTGACACTGGTGCTGGGCATTGGTGGTGCGATTGTTTATTCCCTGTTTTTGGGTTATACACACGGGGCATTTAACTTTAATGATTTTCCGTTTACGCGCTATCCTCCCAGTGCTTATGACGGGTTGGTTAAAGCGTTAAAAGGCGAAGTGACATGGGAAAAAGAGCGGCCCTTTTTTCTGCTGTTGGGGGCGGGCATTTTTGCGCTGGTCAGTTTTTTGCGGTATCGGATTCCGTGGTGGCCGCTTGCTCCCATTGGCATGGTGGTGCCGCCTACGCATGCGGTGCATTCGATGTTTTCCATTTTTGTGGCCTGGGGGTTAAAAACGATTATTCTGCGTTTGGGAGGGGTAGATTTTTATCGGCGTATGCGGCCCTTTTTTTTGGGGTTGCTGGTTGGCCATGCCCTGGGCGTGTTGGTGTCGTTTTTTGTCGATCAAATCTGGTTTCCAGAACAAGGGCATGGCGTTCACGATTGGTAGGAAGAAGAGGGGCCAAACCTGGGGTGGTTCGTCACATGACGGGCTTTTTGCCCTGAATTGACAAAAACCCATAGCGGGCCTTATATTTCTGAATAAATTTATCCAGAATAGGTTAATATTTGAGCGCATGGTTTGAAATTTCGTTTGCGGTGCCTGCCAACCAGGTGGAAACGGTATCGATGCATGTGTTTGATCTGGGATGTTGCGGGATTCATGAAGACCCGTTGGCAACAGGTGTTCGGCTGGTGGTTTATTTTGAAGATCAAAACAATCGGGACGACATGCTTCGGGCTTTGCGCAGTTACCTGTCTGAGATGGGATTATGGTCTGACATTCACATAACAGATGTGCCCTTTCAGGACTGGACCACGTCGTGGCGATCCCATTTTCGCCCTGTGTTTCCAACCCCGCGTTTGGCAATTTGCCCGCCGTGGGATCGGCCTGCGGTGATCGAAGGTGGGTTTGTTATTGTCATCGATCCCAAAATGGCTTTTGGAACCGGTCATCATGAAACCACGCGACTGGCATTGATGGGGCTGGAACAGCAGGTCAAAACAGGGCACAGGGTGCTGGATGTGGGCACGGGATCGGGCATTTTGAGCATTGCCGCAGCCAAGTTGGGTGCAGCTCTGGTAATTGGTGTGGATACCGATGTTCTGGCCATCGAAAATGCCCGGGAAAATCTGAAGCAAAATGAGGTTGCAGATATCGTGGAAGTACATGTGGGATCGGTTGATGGGATTTCGGGCACTTTTGATGTTGTGGTGGCCAATATCATCAGCCGCATTTTGATTGTTTTGTTGCCTGAACTAATTGCCCGGATGACACCATTGGGGTGTGCGATTCTGGGAGGCATTTTAATAAAAGAAAAAGAAGCTTTTATATCGGCGGTTGAACAAACGGGGTTGGTCGTTGGTCAGGTGATGGAAGATGGGGAATGGGTGTGTGTGATTGTTACGCGCTGATTTGTCACATGTCACATAGGGCATTGGTTATGGGCGTGGTTCGATTTGCAATTCGGTTGGGGGTGTCCCTGGTACTGGTGGGCACGCTGGGATTGGTTTTTGCCTGGGCCCAGCTTGCCAATGGCGATCCGGCCATTCGGGTGGTTGGTAGTGCGCAGGTCAATGTGCGTTCAGAACCCGATGTTGGGGATGACACGTTTGTCGGAAAAGTGGCGCGGGGTTCTTTGCTTAAGCGGATTGACGAGCACGATGGGTGGTATCAGGTTCAATTGCCCGATGAGAGTCTGGTCTGGATACACAGCCGATATGCCCAGGAAGAAGTGGCTCGCGATCAGATCGAAGTGAGCAAACCGGTTGTGGCTGTGCGCAACAATCCGTCATCTGCAGCCCGAGAAGTGGGCATTGCCAAACAGGGAGATATGCTGCCTGTATTGAACGAGCGCAATGGCTGGTATTATGTCCTTTTGCCCAATGGCAAACAGGGCTGGATTCGAAATGATATGGGGGTGTTTCGGCCTCTGTCTGCATCAGAATCCAAACCTGTGGACCTGGTTGGCCCCGAACGCGAACCCGAGTCTGAATCAGTGCCAAAACCAGTGCCAAAATCTGAACCCGATCTCCCTGTGATAACAGAATCTTCTGCTGATAGTGTGGATCATTATCAAAAAGGCAAAGAGTTGCTGGCCGAACATCAGGTTGATGATGCCCTTGCGGCATTTCAAAAAGCCGCGGAAGATCGCCCTGAAGATGCCAATGTGCATTTTGATCTGGCAAAAGTGTACAAACAAAAAAATCAATTGGATGATGCGCTTGTGCATTTTCGCCAGGCCCAGAAATTGGGCCGGGATGAGGCCAAATTTTTTGTTGAAGAAATCCTCACTGCCAACGATGGAACACCCGGTCCGGCAGTGCCTGTTGCACCTGCTGTTGTTCCCGAAGAGGATTGGTTATCTGATTGGTTGGCCTGGGTGAATATTGAAATGATGTTGCCTGCGCTCACATTG
>CAXNEV010000404.1:0-3877 GCA_964200925.1 Candidatus Latescibacterota bacterium
CCCTCCGTTCCAACACAGGATGGATTGGGATTTGAAGAAGATACAGACGATACAAATCCTGAACGATCGGATCTGGCAATAGAGAATATCTCAGTTCCTGTGCCAGACAGGGATGAAAACAGCGCCAAATCAGAAACAATCGAAACAAAAACAGCAAAGTTGGAAACCAGCACTTCTGAACCCGAGACTTTGGCCACTCTGGTCGAGGCTATTGATCGGTCTGAATCTGCTGAAGCACTGCCTGTTGATGTGGTCGAACCCATTGCCACAGTCACGCTTGCCGAACTGTATGTTGGGCAAGGTCTGATTCGACCGGCTATGGCTGTGCTGGAGCGGGTGTTGGCACGTAATCCCGAAAATAAAAAAGTCAAAGCGCGCCTTGAGGAACTCCGGTTGGCAGACGCTTCGCAAACAAAGGAATAAACGATGATCTCCACGGCACAATTTCGCAATGGCATGGCCTTGCGTATGGACGGCCAGCTTTTTTTTATGGTCGAATTTGAGCACTTCAAACCTGGCAAAGGTGCGGCTGTGGTGCGCACCCGACTCAAAAATGTCAAATCGGGCAACGTGATCGATCGCACGTTCCGGTCAGGTGATAAAGTTGAAGATGTGCGGGTTGAAAAACGCAAGGCCCAATATCTGTATAAACAAGATGAATTTCACATTTTTATGGACGCATCAACCTATGAGCAATATATGGTGCCTGCCGAGGTGGTGGGGAATGCGGCGAAATTTTTAAAAGAAAATGAAAATGTGGAAGTGATGATAGCCGAAGGGGTGGCTTTGGGCGTTGATTTGCCCATATTTGTTGAGCTTAAAGTCACACAGACCGATCCGGGGTTTCGCGGGGACACGGCCCAGGGGGGCACCAAACCCGCACAGGTTGAAACTGGCGCGACGGTTCAGGTGCCGTTGTTTGTTGAAATTGGCACTGTTTTAAAAATTGATACACGCACCGAATCTTATGTAGAGCGTGTATAAACTCTTTTTGTAGAGGAAAATCGGTGAAGGTGCCCAAAGAATTGATGGATACGCTTCGAGACATCGTGTCATTGATCAAGGAAGATGACATTGCCGAAATTGAAATCGAGCGCAGTTGGTGGGGCCGAAGTAAAATTCGCATCAGCAAAGTTGGAAAACAAGTGCTCGTGAGCCAGGGGCTTCCCATGGGTGCAGCGCCCCCCAATGCCGTTTCTGCTCAGGTAGCACCTGTTGACCCGGTGCCTGCTTTTTCGGAAAAACCCATTGAAGATGACAGCCGCTATCACATGTTGAAATCGCCTATGGTTGGCATGTTTTACCGGGCATCCAATCCAGAAGCATCGGCCTATGTCAACGAAGGTGATGAGGTTGTGCCCGGACAGACGCTGTGCATTATCGAAGCGATGAAAATCATGAACGAAATCGAGGCAGATATCAAAGGCCGGGTGGTGCGCGTGATGGCTGAAAATGCCAAACCCGTGGAATATAACACACCCCTGTTTTTAATTGAACCCACCCCATAACCGCGAGGGTTGTTTTCACCCTGTATGGTTGTGCCCATTTTGGGGTTTACTCCGAACATCTGAGACGTCACTTTGTTTGAAAAAATCCTTATAGCAGATCGGGGTGAAATAGCCCTGCGCATTATTCGAGCCTGCAAAGAACTGGGCCTTAAAACGGTGGCTATCTATTCTGAAGCCGACAGCAATTCTTTGCATGTGGGTGCAGCTGATGAAGATGTGTGCATTGGCCCGCCACCGGGTGATCAAAGTTATCGCAATATGCCCCGCATTTTAAGTGCGGCAGAAGTGACCAATGCCGATGCGATTCACCCAGGGTATGGGCCTTTGGCTGAAAATGCCGAATTTGCCGAAATTTGTGCCACCTGTGGCATCAAGTTTATTGGCCCGTCACCCGAAGCCATTCAAAAAATGGGCGATAAAGCGGTGGCTCGAAACACCATGCAAAAGGCAGGTGTGCCGGTTTCACCCGGCACAGATGTGTTGTCCAATTTTGAAGAAGCGCGTGAAGCGGCTGTCAAAATCGGGTATCCCGTGCGGTTAAAAGCCGTGGCCGGTGGGGGCGGGCGTGGGATGCGCACGGTGGTGTCTGAATCAGACCTCGAACGGGCCTGGCAAATGGCCCATGCCGAAGCCAAAGCGGCCTTTACTTCCGGGGCTTTGTATCTGGAAAAAGAGATTGTGCAGCCCCGGCATGTTGAAATTCAGGTTTTGGGCGATGAATACGGCAATATTGTACATTTGGGAGAACGCGAGTGTTCTGTGCAGCGCCGACATCAAAAATTGATCGAAGAATCGCCGTCTCCTATTGTGGATGCCGATTTGCGCTGTCGCATGGGGCAGGCCGCAACCTCTGGCGCGGCAGCAGTGGGATATGCCAGTGCGGGCACGGTTGAGTTTTTGCTCGATGCGTCTGGGAAGTTCTATTTTCTGGAAATGAATACGCGCATTCAGGTGGAACATCCTGTTACCGAACTGGTTACGGGTATGGATCTGGTCAAATGGCAAATTCGGATTGCCTCGGGTGAACGGCTTCCAATGACACAGGCCGACCTCAATCCGCGAGGGCATGCCATTGAATGCCGCATTAATGCCGAAGATCCCAAACACCATTTCCGCCCTTCACCGGGAACGGTGACCTCGTTTCATGCACCCGGAGGGCCGGGCATTCGCATCGATTCACATCTGTATGCAGGATACAAAGTGCCGTCGCAATACGATTCCCTGCTGGCCAAATTGCTGGCCTGGGGCGAAACGCGCGATGAAGCGATTATGCGCATGATTCGCGCTTTGGAAGAACTTGTGGTTGAAGGGATTCCCACAACCATTCCATTTCATTTGCACGCCCTCAAAGATCCCGATTTCCGGGCGGGGCGGGCCACAACAGATTTTGTTCGCAAACTGGGGTATGGGCACTAACAAAACCGCGTTGGAACGTTGGCATGTTGGCATGTTAGAACGTTAAAATCGCGCAAATGCGCTTTTGCGGATGTGGGCGGAACGTTTTAACGTGTGAACGTTAAAACGCGCTAACGCGAACGAAGGAGTGGGGGTATGTCGGCAATTCCTGAAAATTTGTATTACAATGCCGCTCACGATTGGGTGCGCGTGGATGGCGAAATGGGCATTTGTGGCATTACCGATTATGCGCAGGGAGAATTGGGCGATATCGTATTTTTAGAATTGCCTCAGGTGGGCGATGTGGTAACACAGGGTGAATCTTATGGCACGGTTGAGGCCGTGAAAACGGTATCCGATTTGATTTCGCCGGTTTCTGGTGAGGTGGTGGCGGTGAATGAGGCCTTAACCGAAGATGCTTCTCCTGTGAATACCGATGCTTATGGCGAAGGATGGATGATTAAAGTGCGGCTGTCTCAGGCCGGCGAAATTGACTCTTTGATGGATGCCAAAGCCTATGTTGCGCTGCTGGGAGAATAAGGGTTCACCATCTATTTGAAAGTGCGGTATTCAAAATAAATTATAAATTGATTGTTTTGCCTTAAATCCCGTCTAAGGGTCGTGGCATGTCTTCGGGTATATCGCTCAACCATTCGGTGCTGGTGCTGAACCAGAGTTATGAACCGCTTCATATCTGTTCGGTTCGCCGGGCCATTGTGCTGGTGTTTCGCGGACGAGCAGAAGTGGTTGAGACGCTGGATACCCATATTCACACGGTTGATCATGCCTTTCCGGTGCCCAGTGTGGTGCGCCTGGCCGTTTATGTGCGGGTGCCGCCCAAACCGCTGGCTTTGACCAAACGCAATGTGCTCAAGCGCGACGGGTTTCAGTGCCAGTATTGTGGCACGCACCGAGGGCCTTTTACAATTGATCATTTGGTGCCTCGCGCTCATGGAGGTCGCGATGCCTGGGAA
>CAXNEV010000405.1:0-3870 GCA_964200925.1 Candidatus Latescibacterota bacterium
CGCACTGGATGCGGTAAAGTTAACAGATGGCAGGGTGGTGGTGGCCTGGAACAGCAATCCAGACAGGCGCAATCCGCTCACACTATCTTTAAGCGAAGATGACGGGAAGACGTGGGGGTATCGGCGGGATCTGGTAACGGGTGAAGGGGCTTTTCACTATCCGGCATTAATTCAAACGGGCGATGGGTTGTTGCATATCACTTTTACAAACAACCGCCAGACGATTGATCACATTGTTTTAACACCCGATTGGATTTCTGGAAATGGCGATATTTTGCGACCCTGGGACGACAGCAAAAAACGCACAGGTTAAAAAAAGACCGACACATAGGTCGCAATGGACATGGCAAAGCCCATGCCTGTCAGCATCAAGCACAACAGGGCCATGAGGATGATGAAACGGCTTTCCCGATTGCCCGCTCCGGTTATGAGAACCTGTGACGCGATCCACCCCCCGACAAACCCGCCAAAATGCGCCCAGTTGTTGACGCCACTCATCAAAAAACCAAACACAAAAAGCATGATGGCCCATTGCCAGACCTGACGGGTCATCAGAGTGGCCATTTGGGACTTGGAATTGCGCCCATATACGATTAAGGCGGCCAACAGCCCAAAGATGGCACCCGATGCCCCAATGGTGGGATATCCCGATGCGTAGTTCGACAACAAAAATCCGGTGGCACCCGCAACGGTATAAATGATAAAATAACGGGCAGGCCCATAAAGCTGTCCAACTTCTGGGCCAAGCTGGCGAATCCACATGATATTAAATACAATATGAAGCAGGCTGCCGTGCAAATAGGTGGCTGTTAACACGGTCCACCAGGGAGATCCGCCATAGGTCATACCCAGCGCAATAAGGGGCATCCGACCGGGGCTGAGCATGTCAAACATGCCCCCGCGCAAAGACAGGGCGGCATTGAGATCGAGCAACAGGCTGATGACATAAAGGGCCAGACACAGGGTGGGGATGAGGGTGAGAACGTCAATGCGGCCGCCAAACAGGCGATTGATCGCAGGGCCAAGCCCCCACAAATTGGGTTGCCAGGCCCCGCAATAGGGGCACTGTTTTTCAGCGGTGCTGATCAATGTTCGGCAATTTGGACAAATCATAGATGTGGGACGGGCCATGCGGATTCTCTATCTTTGGAGGATCTGATATAGCATTTCAGGTAAAAACTTGAATTTTTGACGATGGACGATGGGTAAAAACGTGTTTGAACATTCAGCGAGAAAGGGTTGACCAGTTGTCAAGAATCAGCGTGAAGCCGTTCAAAATGCGCTCCATATCGGCTGTTGTGGTATGTCCCATGGCGGCAATGCGAAAGGCTTCGTCTCGGGTTGGGCCATATCCGGGGCCGAGTTGGACGTTGAGAAGGGTTTTGGCCAATTTGACAAAGGCAGGGCCAGCAACTCCTTTGGGTAGGCGAATGGCACTGACTGTTAAACTTTCATAACCCGGTTTGGCAAGCAAAGACAGGCCATTTTTTTTTGCCCATTCGTGTTGCATGTGAATCAGGGTTTGATGGCGCGTGTAGCGATCTGGGCCTTCTGTTTTCATTTCTTCCAGTCGGGCAATCAGGCATAACAATGTGAGATCGGGCACGGTCATGGGTGTTTGACCGGTTTTGGCGCGTTCATGCCACTCAATTAGGTCGAGAACATAACCCCGATTGGGCGTTTGGGCTGCCAATTCAAGGGCGCGATCTGAAACCACCATCACAGACCCGATGGTGGGCATGGCAAAATCTTTTTGCAAACTCCACAAATAATAGTCGGGCCGAAGGGTTTTGATCGGCACGTCCACCGCGCCGGCAATGCTTACCGCATCAATGGCCAAAAGCGTGTTTGGCGACAAACGGCGCGCGATATCGCAAAATTTTTCGACGGGCATCATCACACCCGTGGCCGTTTCATTGTGGATCAGTAGAGCCAGATCATAGTTTTTTTCAAGGGCCTCTTTCCAGGTCTGATCATCAATGCCTTCTCCCCAGGGGGCTTTTAATACATCGATATGCCGCCCATGGCTTTCAAAAACCTGTGTCCATTTTTGAGAAAAAGAACCGATGTCCATGCCCACAGTGCGGAAACTTTTGGGCGTATTCATCACAACCATTTCCCAGTTATAACTGCCCGTATGCCCAAATATGAGCGGGGTGAATCCACTGGGAATGCAAAACACGTCTTTTAACAATTCAATGGCTTTTTGATAACACGCTTTAAATTCAGATGACCGGTGGGAATAGGTGGTTTGATAGGTTGCAAGCACCTTGCAAACAGCAGGGGTTAACATATGTGGGCCAGGAGCCCAAAGGGCGAGTTCTGGCAATTTCAGAGCGTTAAATTTTTTTTGAAGGGTGTCATTCATGGTGTCGGCCCCCGTTATTTGGATGACGATGGAGGGGTTGTTTTTGACAGGTTTATGGTATGTGAATATGGCAAGATAAAAAACAAAACCCGTTAAAAATTGATTATTTTAACGGGGCAAGTGAAGAAAAAATGGAGCGGGAAACGGGATTCGAACCCGCGACCTTCTGCATGGCAAGCAGATGCTCTAGCCAGCTGAGCTATTCCCGCTCAATTTTCAATTATTGTGCGTGCTAAAACTACATAAACCCAAAAATTTTGTCAAGAATTAAATTGTTTTTTATAGGAACGGGACTGGGGAGACCGTTGTATATTCTATAAGTTTATTAAAACAAAGATTTACGTCAAAAACATCTCGAAATCGATTGCCTCCAAAAATAGAAAAAATGTCGAGCCAAATCCTATCAAAATGTGCTTCGCTTCCCTTCTGGACATTTGTTTGTTATTTTCACTTGACGCCTGAGTGGATTTTCACAAAAAATAATTTACAATATTTGAGAGAATTATTATGCTAACCTTCAAAAGGAGGTTAGCCATGAAAAAACGGAAAAGTAAAAATCAAGTCTATCTGACTCCAAATGAAAAACAGAAGCTCAAAGAGTTTGTCGCCAGTGGTCAGAAAAAAGCCCGTGAAATCACCCGAGCCCGCATCTTACTCTTGTGTGACGAAGGCAAAAAAGATCATGAAATAATGGCCTTGCTCAACATCTCTCGTCCCCCCATATCAAAACTGCGTAAAAAATATGCGCAATACAGCGAAGACGAGATACTCGATGTCATCAAAGAAGCACCACGTAGTGGTCGTCCCATACAAATAGATAATCGCATTCAATCCAATATAACGATGATTGCCTGTTCTGATCCACCGGAAGGGTCTGCCCGTTGGACGTTGAATATGATCGCCGACAAAGTGGTCGAAATGTCTCTAATTGAATCAATCTGTCACGAGAGCATACGTCGCGTATTAAAAAAAACAGACTAAAGCCGTGGTTAAGTGAACAATGGTGTATAGGCAAAATCACAGGGTCTTATCTGTGGTGTATGGAAGAGGTTCTTAACCAGTATGAAAAGCCCTATGACCCACTTTATCCTTTGATCTGTTTTGATGAACGACCTTGTTTTTTGATCGAAGATGTGGGTGGCATTTTACCTATGTCACCTGGAAAAGCGAAACGCTACCACTACGAGTATGGGAAAAATGGTTCGTGTTGTGTGTTCTTGGCTTTTGAACCCCATACAGGCCTGCGTTATGTCCAGGTCAGGGATCAACGAACAGCTGTGGATTATGCCCAGTTTATGAAATGGCTTTGTGAAACGCATTATCCTCAAGCAAAATGTATTCGATTAGTTCAGGATAATCTCAACACACATACGCCGGGATCGTTGGTCAAGTCCTATTTTTAGTTGAAATAGGAGAGGCGTGTCAGTCAGCAGAAAAAGCGTATTGAATATTCGATTCGAGTTTGAGTTCCTTCATCAAAGCCAGTCTGAGCATTGGGAGAA
>CAXNEV010000406.1:0-3864 GCA_964200925.1 Candidatus Latescibacterota bacterium
ATCCACCAAAATTCAAGTCAACGCACTTTTGTCTTGCTATCAGTAAAAAATCGCCGTCAGAATACCCTTCCAACGGCGATCTTACCGATGTGTTTCTCACACCTACAACGCTCTGTTATCAATTGAATAGGCTCGGTTGCCATTGGCACCCAAAGCCCAGGTGCCGCGAAATGATCATCGCTCACTTCCCTTCCCAAGCGGGAAACAAATGGTGCTCGATTTTCAACAAACTGAAAATCCGCCCGGCAATAAAATCGGCCAGATCGTCAAACGTTTCAGGGTTCTGATAAAACGCGGGCATCGCCGGCAACATCATCGCGCCAGCCTCTGTTGCCAAAACCATATTGCGCAAATGAATCAAATTCATCGGTGTTTCGCGTGGCACCAGAATCAACGGACGGTGTTCTTTTAATGTGACATCGGCTGCCCGTTCAATCAGATTTTGCGACAACCCGTGTGCAATGCCCGACAGCGTTTTCATCGAACAGGGCACCACCACCATCCCGTCTGAACGGGCCGAACCGCTGGCCAGTGTTGCTGACAAATCGCCCAGTGGATGCAGAACCAACTGCCCAGACATGTCACCATATCGCGTGCGCAAAAAATTATCCAGATCGGTCTGTTTGCCTGTAAAACCCACTTCATCGCGCAACAACATCCACCCAAAATCCGACACAATCACATCTGCTGTTGCACCCGTCATCAACAAGGCCCGCAAGGTGCGCAAAGCATAGATGGCCCCACTTGCACCTGTAATGGCAACCGTTACTCGTTTCATCATGCCCATCCCGTTTCCAACAAAAATGCAGGCTGACTGCTCACAACAAAATATCGCCAATTGTGCCTGCAAAGTACACCACACTGACCACGCCATTCATGGTCAAAGAAGCCATTCCCGCCTTGCTTAAATCGCGATGGCGCACCAGATAATGTTGATAAATCAACAGGCCCGCAACAGCAAATAAACCGATAAAATAAATGGTTCCCAACCCAAAGGTTAACCCCACACATAACATCAACAAAAAAGCGATCAGGTGAAACACGCGGGCAATCACCAATGCTGGGCCAATGCCAAATCGCTGTGGAATAGAATACATGCCATATTGCCGGTCAAATTCGGCATCCTGACAGGCATAAATCACATCAAACCCACCCACCCAGGCCAGCACGGCACCTCCCAACAATAAAATTTCAATATCCAATTGTCCGGTCACAGCCACCCACGCGCCAATGGGGGCAAGCGACAGGGAAAGCCCCAAAAAAATCTGCGTGGCCCAGGTAAACCTTTTGGTATAGGAATACAAAAACACAATGCCAAGTGCCACAGGCGACAGGGACAAACACAGCGCATTTAACTGATATGCCGCAAAAATAAGCGCAACCGATGAAATCAACACAAATAATTTTACCGCTCCCGGAGAAATAACCCCCTGCGGCAACTCCCGATTGACCGTGCGCGGATTTTTGGCATCTATCTCGCGATCCACCAACCGATTAAAACCCATAGCCGCACTGCGCGCACCCACCATCGCCACCACAATCCACAACACATGTTCGGGTGTGATGCCGTATTGTGATGCAGCCAGGGCCGCGCCAGAAAACGCAAACGGCAATGCAAAAATGCTGTGTCCAAATTTGATCATCCGGCCATACGTAAACAGGCGTTCCAGCACCATCACATTTATGCCTCCATAAACGCGCCAACATCCATCAACACACCGCTCTATCGAAACGACAGATAGTGGGTCAATAATTTATTCAAAAGACCAAAAAATACAAACAGGTTATCGCCACTCGTGTTTGGGATAACGCCGTTTTAATTCTTTCTTCAATTCCGGATACGTCCGCGTCCAGAATCCAGATAAATCATCTGTCACCTGAACAGGTCGAAAATTGGGACCCAAAATCTCGACCAGCACCTTCTGCCGTCCACCTGCCACAACGGGCGTTTCTTGCAAACCGTATAAATCCTGAATTTTTGCCCGTCCCACAGGTGACCCCTCTTCGCGATAAAAAACCTTCATCCGAAACCCGCGCGACAATTGGATTTGCAAGGGCGCCATCTCTTCCACAAACTGCTGATCGCGCCATGATAGTGCCTGTTGCATATGTGGCAACACCGCCCGATTTCGAATCTGGCTGTATCGCGTGGCCCCATCGACAATTTCGTGCAAAATTACCCGCACATCCTCTTTGTCATAGACAATCAATTCCCGATTAGGAAACCATTTTTGAACACACCGAACACGCGTGATCCAGTGATCAACAGCCTCGTTCCATTGTTCCAGTTTAAGCTCACCCGTGACAATGCGATCCACCAGCATCTCTGAAGCCACAGACAAATCGGCATTGGGCCGTGCAATGTGATGATAGATTAAATCACCATAAGCGTGTGTTTCCACCTGTTCCACAGCCTTTGTCTGGGCATTCCACACAGGGGTGGCCGCAATCACAATACGACCGGGATGCACCTCCTCTAACCAATCGGACGCCACCGCACTAACCAGCGACAAAACCGTTCGCACCCCGCCCCCTGTGGTCACCTCGCGCAAATCCAGAGCCACCAGCAAACCGGTGTTGTTGACCACACTTTCGCGATCCAATTCCACACGCTTCTGGCCCGGCATCGCACAAAACCGCGTTTCCAGATCACGCCGCAGGGCCACATGATCAAAAAAACCGGCCAGCAAACACTTCACCAGATCCTCGGTTTCTCCCATATCCTGTTTTTTAAGTTCTCCCTCAACAAATGCCGACAACAACACATCACACGCCTGATCCACATCGCGACAGGCCGCCGCAATCACGCCGTTTTCAAAACACCAGCGGGGATCAAATTGCCGCTGTCTGGCCCCTAAAAACGCCCGTTCTCGAATGGCAATGTCAGACAACGACCCTTCATCGGTTGGTTCCAAATAGCGTTTGTGAACAGGGCGCGACAAAATATCGCGCTCCCCAATCAGTGCCGCCCACAATACTGCACGTTGCACACAGCGGTATTCCGTTGCCGCAACCAGCATACGTGCCACGCGCGGGTGAACGGGAAAACCCGCCATTTGCCTTCCAACTTTTGTCAGTGAACCCTCAACCGCCCCCAGATTTTTCAGCAGCACATGCGCCTGATGCAACGCCTGTTCATCAGGCCGATCCAACCATGCAAAAGAACACAGATCTTCCACACCCAATGCCATCAAACGCAACACCCCCTCGGCAAGATCCAGTCGTTTGACTTCGGGATCGGTCTGCTCGGGCTTCACATCGTGTGCCGCATGTGTCCACAGCCTGCGGCATGTGCCCGGTGCAGTTCGCCCGGCACGCCCGGCGCGTTGATCGGCAGACGCTTTGCTGATGCCTTCGACCAGCAACACATGAATGCCCCGGCGCACGTCAAAACGCTGCAACCGAACCTGTCCGCTGTCAATCACCTGACAAATGCCCGGAATGGTCAGCGAGGTCTCTGCCACATTGGTTGCCACAATCACTTTGCGCTGATCACACGGCGCGGTTGCCTCATCCTGTTCATGCGGCGACAGCGATCCGTGAAGCGGGAAAAACGCCACCGATTCACCTGATTTTACCACGGCCCGACAGGCCTCAATGGTGCGGCGAATCTCGTAATTTCCCGGCATGAAAATCAGCACATCACCCGGTTCATTTGTATCCAGCACTTCGCGCAAAACAACAGCCGCAACATCCCAAATTTCTCCAGTGGGTTCTCGATTCAAATATGAAATCTCAACCGGATACACGCGCCCTTTTGCCGTCAAAATCGGACACGCCAATAGACGCGCAACTTCTTCGGCATCCAGTGTTGCCGACATCACAATGAGCCGCAAATCCGGTCGTTTTTTTTCCTGCAACAAC
>CAXNEV010000407.1:0-3858 GCA_964200925.1 Candidatus Latescibacterota bacterium
CCGGGCACAATGTTGGGTGATTCAATCGGGCCCGATGTTTCTTCTGTTGGGTGATAACTGAGCAAGACATTGTTGAACCAGCCGTGATAGTGCCCTTCAAATTTGACAATGCGCATGCGGCCTGTATAGGTGCGGGCAAATCGCAGGGCAGCTTGCACAGCCTCAGAGCCGGTGTTGGAAAAAACAACCTGTTCCACACCGGGCAGAGTTTCAACCATCAATTTGGCCAGGGCAATTTCGCCGGGGTGTTGGGCACCGAGCGTGTAGGATTTTTGAATGGCTTCTATCACTGCTTGGTTGAGCACGGGGTGGTTAGACCCCAAAATGAGCGGCCCCCATGCCAGTGTGTAGTCGAGCAATTTGTTGCCATCCACATCGTAATAATAAGGGCCATCGGCGCGTTCAAAAAAAAGCGGGGGGTTGGTAACGCTGCGGCGCAGGCCCGATGACACACCCAATGCGAGATATTTTGTGCTTTCGGCATAACATGCGGCAGATCGGGAGGTGTTCATGAAATTCTCCAAAAATTTTAAAAGGTCCGGTGGAAGCCTGAACGGGTGTTGCTTGTGTTGCTCTGTGGCTGCAAGATGAGATTGTGCTCGATTTTTGGGTGGGCCCGTATGTTTTTAATGCCGTGACTCATGACTGGCGATTCTTTGCCGGATACCGGGGTTTGATGGGACAGGTGGGGCAAACGTTTTTGAGATGTCGCCGCCGGGCATGCCACAGATCTATGGCTTTGACCAGTGTGGCATCGGCAAGGCCCACTTTGCCATGTGTTTGACGATTTTTGAGGGCGCTGTTGAGTTTGCCCGGCGAGACGGGACAGGGGCCATTGCGAAATGCCAGGCCCGGTACTTCGGCCACGTTGCCATCTGGCATCACCACCCGATCTGTTTGCCCAAATGGATCAATGCACCCACACGGAACCGAAACTTCGGCCACGTGGTAGGCCGTGCTGCTGGTATGTGTGACACCTATTGAAAGGATGTAACCGCCGTTGTGAATAAAACGCGATAGGGGGCTGTTGGCTGTCCAGACGCCCGTGGATAAATGATCGGCACAAAATAACTCGGACTTTGGGCCAAAGGCGGCAATGGCATGGGTGGGGTGCTGGCTGCGAACCACGCCGGGCCGCCGCCAGAAGGCATCGGGAATGCTCCCATTGGTGGTGGGAGTGGTGAGGGGATTGTAAACATGTGCGCCCCGATGGTTAAAAGAAGGCATGACCAGTGTGGCGTTGGAACCTATGACCGACAGAATGGCGTCGATGACGGTGTTGGGGCCGCCCATGACATGTCCTATGGCGGACAGAGAACTGTGCACCATGACTTCCATGCCCGAGTTCAGACCCAATTTTTCAAGGTCGGCAACAAGCTGGGATTCACGAATGAGATTTTCGGGAGCAATGAGGCGCACGTAATCGAGTGTTTCGTGGGCTTCAAAAAATTCTGTGACCTGTTGAAGCGAAATTTCTTTGCCGTTTTCGACCGACAACAAACGCGCAATGTCGGACAGGTTGCGCTCGCCATTGGCCCAGAAAAGCGCCCAGGAAGGCAAATTGGTTTTGCGAATGCGATCTGCAATATGAACGGGCATGTTTTCGGCTGTGGGCGACAAAGGGGCCGTGCGATAGGGAATGTGATTGATTGGGCGGGAGGTTCGTTTTGCTTTGAGTCCGGTGCGGGATACGGTGCGTTCACATTGGGCAAAATGTTTTAATGTCTCGGTTCGGTTGCCCGTCCACAACCAGCGTTGCAATTGGTTGAGGGTGGTCTGGTGTTGTTGCCGCAAATAGTTGGCTTTATCTGCTGAGGTCGCCAGCGCGAGTTGGGCGCATGTGTATTCGGTTTCAGAATTTGCCAGGTCTATGACGTCTGCGGTTTCGGCATTGGCCAGATAATGCAGGTAGGCCGCCATGCCCACGGCACAGGCTTTGAGGCCCTTTGGGCTGAGCAGGGTGGGCACATCGGCTGATGAGTGATAGGCTTTCCATGTCTGGGTTTCTTCGCGATAGTGCGTGGTGATCCAGGGACAGGGAAAGCCGTATTTGGGATCGCCGATGAGGGTGTCAGACGTGGAGACAAATCCCCCTTCGACGAGTTTGTAACCGGCCTGAATGCGGTTTAATGTGGCTTTCAAAATGGTTGCACCCACGCGATCGACAAATCCGGCAGACATGGGAATGGTGGCCCGCCATGACAGTTGTCCATTGCAAATATCCGGGCGGGCTCCAACCGTATCAATGCAAACTCCGGCCAATGGGGTTTGCAATCGGCGGGTGTGTTCGAGGTAGTTGAAAAAGCTGTAACACTCATAACCGCTGAGCAGGCGGATGGTGCGTTTGGGCCGGGCGATTTTTCCTGCGGCAATGAGGCTTTCAAGGGTGCGGGCTATTTCCAGGCACAGGGCAACACCCGAGGCATTGTCAATGGCACCGGGTTCGGCACTGTGGGCCAGCACCCAGACTTCGTCTTGTGAATCGTCTTTGCCGACAATGAGACCACTGACCAGGTCGTGGGTGCCCGCATACACATGGGTATCCACACAAACGCGAACCGTTAATGGCCCCTGAGACAAAATGAGCTTGCGGAGTTTTTGGCCTCCACTGTGTGAAAGAACCAGGCCAACGAGGTTCACCGAGGCGTGGGGCAGGGGAATGGTTCCCCATCCAAACTTGGTCCAGGCCGTGGCGTTGGGCAAATCAGCAATGGGATGGTCTGTGACAACACCAACGGCCCCTTTATCGGCAAAGGTTTTCATGTGGTTGCGCACATTGAGGTTGGTCAGGACTATTTTGTGGTGCAAACTGCTCGATCCCAGATTTTTGAGCTGATTTTCATCGTCGATGACCACCAGTTTACATGTCAATCCCTGTGGTGGTGTGGCGGCACTCCACTGGATAACATGCCACGGGTTTTGTTTGTAATCGAGAATGCGCTGTTGCACGGGGTGGATCACATCTAGTGTGGCCGAGCGAATGTCGGCTGCTTTGGCAATGATCCATCGGCCTGAACCCACAGGGCCACCCGTGGGGATGGCATATACTTCGGCTTTGGCTCCCGATGTTTCATAACTTTCGACCAGTGTGTTTGTGGTGTCGTGAAACCGGTCGAATGAATTCCACCGATCTGTATCGACAATGCGTTTGACATCGGCAAGGATGCGGTTGCCTGAGCTTGCCTGGTCGAGCAGCGGCAGCATGGTGCGACAAAAGGTTGACAGGAGGGGCATAAAACACTCCAAATAAACGTTAAAGGATTTTTGAAAATGGACGATATAAATAACAAATGATACCAAGCTGTAGTTTGAAATGAGGATCGCCAAACCATCGGGGAAATGCCATGATCTGGATCTTTTTATTCATTGTTTTGCACCTGTTTTTCGGGGTGTTTTGTGCCTATCTGGCCCATGAAAATCGCCATCGCACCGAATCGTGGTTTTTAGCCGGAACGCTGTTGGGTGGGTTGGCATTGCTTGGGTTCTGGTTTATGGCTTATCGGAAACACATTTTTTCTGCGTGAATGATGAGTTCTCGATCAAAATAATGGAATGAATGAGAATTTTATTCACAATTTTTTGTGCTTGAGTGTTTATCATGATTTCTGGAATCAACACCCAACAGGCCGATTTGTTATCTCAGGCGCTTGAAAAAGCAAAACGAACGACCGAAGATGTCGCTGTTTTGGCCAAAAGGGAAGATTCGTCAAATGTGATGTCCTTTTTAGACGATGTGCTCGATCTGGGCGATGGCCGTTCTTTATTGGGCAGTTTGAGCAAACTGCCCGCAGAAGAAGCAGAAGGAGCGCTTCAGTCTCTGGCGCGATTGTTAAAAGCCGGTGTGGTCGGATATGAATA
>CAXNEV010000408.1:0-3841 GCA_964200925.1 Candidatus Latescibacterota bacterium
GGCATTTACCTCACTGTTTTTATGGCATTGTTGTTTTTTACAGGTCTCACCATCTGGGTTGCTTTTCTGGATTTAGGGCCTTTTAACAACATTGTGGCTTTAAGTATTGCCTGTTTTAAGGCATTTATCGTGATTTTGTATTTTATGCATGTGCGATATTCCAGCAAATTGGTGTGGCTGGTTGCAGGTGCAGGGTTCCTGTTTTTGGTGTTCCTGTTTGCTTTTACCATGGCAGACCTGGTCACCCGTGGCTGGTTGGGTGAACCGGGCAGCATGTATGTGCAATAGGGAATAAAAAACGGGTGTTGGAGCGATCTTCAAAAAAAACAGAGAAATCTTTGGATTTCTCTGTTTTTTTGTTATTGACACGAGGTTTTGCCTGTTCTAATTTGAATTGGAAAATCGCTTGTTTCAGATGGTTTGAAGACCAGGGAACCACAGACTGTTTTGTTGGCGCAGGGAATAGTTCTCTGCGCTTTTTCAATTTTTCAATAGGAGATCGTATGACTGACCGCGAGAAATTTTTATTTGATTTGCAGGGATTTTTGGTGGTGCGAAATTTTTTGACGGATGCAGAAGTGGCGGCATTGAATGAAGCAGTGGATGCCAACAAAGACAAAAGGGGAGAAGATGGCAATTCGGTGGCAGGGGGCCATTTAAATGGGGCATTTAAGCGGGGGATGTTTTCGGGTATGTTGATCTGGGACAAACCGTGGTGTTTGCCGTTTCGAACCCTGCTGGCGCACCCAAAGATCATTCCCTATTTGAATGAAATGATGGGCCGCGGTTGGAAGATGGATCATTCGCCATTTATATTAACTTCAACGGTGGGGGCAGAAGGCTTGCGCTTGCATGGATCAACGGCCTATCGATTTGATGGGTCTCAATATTATACCTACAACAATGGGCGGATGCGCTGTGGCATGGTGGTTTTTCAATATCAGTTGACCAATGTGAATCCGGGCGACGGCGGGTTGTGTGTGGTGCCGGGTAGTCACAAGGCCAATTACCCATGCCATGAAGGGTTAAAGGTGTGGACAGAAGATCAAGAGGCGGTGTATCATGTGCCGTGTAAAACAGGCGATCTGGTGATATTTAATGAAGCCACCATTCACGGAACCTTGCCCTGGCAAGGAAAGGGAGAGCGCCGATCTGTTTTATATCGCTATTCTCCCAAATATTTGCATTTTGCCGGGGGGTCTTATCGCACAGAACAACCCGAATGGGTTCGTGAATTGACCGAGGCGCAACAAGCTGTACTGGAACCGCCCTATATTTACAATCGCCCGTTAATTGAAGATGATGGGGTTGGTGTGGTGAGACCTCGCCGGGAAGGATAGTTTACAGATCATTGTCTATGTCTGAACTGTCGTCGTCAAAAGCCTCGACCAGGAAAATGCGTTTTTCAAATCCGCCGTGTTTTTCGCGTTTTTGCAGGCGCGTATGTTCAAGTGATTCAACGGAGATGTTTTGGGTTTTGGCCAGGGCATAGACAATTTCAATAATATCGGCGAGTTCTTCGGCATCGTGAGATTCGAGGTATTCGTCAATCTCTTCTTGCAGTTTTTGACATAAAGATTGGTGATAAGCTCTTTCTCCCAAGATGCGGGTGACGGGATCTTGTCCGTTTTTTTGCATGATCTCGGGGATTTTGTCGCGGACGAGTTTGTTATGTGTCATGAGGCACTCCTGTGATTTTTATCAATTTTTTGGTCAGATTGTTACCATTGAGGTCATGGGTATGCAGCTTTTTGGAATTGTTTTAAAGATACACAAAATGAGACCTACAACTTTCAGAAAAAATGATTTGTGCACATTGACCAGACGAGCATCATGACTTGTTTTGCACTACTGCTGATATCGCAGGAGGGCTTGTTAGGCTTCTAAAAAGGGACGGTTCAGGCGCGAGTGATAGGGTTTTTCCAAAACGGTGCGCTGGCGTTCGTTGGCCCATTGGGGCATGTCATAAGCTGGCATATAGGCCAGGTTGCCTGCGGTATAACGCGTGAGCACAGAACGGCGAGGGTGATCGGCTGTCCAGGGCAGTGTTCCGTGGGTTGTGGCTTCGGTAAAGATGACCACATCTCCGGCTTTGCAGGGGATGTGACACACATGGTTTTGGTGTTTTTGATAGAGGCGCATGTCCTGTGGGCAGGGATAGTTGCTTTTGTGGCTGCCGGGTATAACGCATAACCCGCCATCGCCAGGATTGACATCGGTGAGTTGAAATGTGACAACCGTGAGGCCATTGTGCATTTTGCCATCGCGAAAGATGTAGTATTGGTTGGGGTCAAACCCCGGCCCTGATGAACCATGCAATTGAAATCCTTCGGCACCTTTGTCCATGTAGAGCAAAAACATCTGGTGATCCATGCGAAACCCTTTGCCCAGAATGACGTTGAGATAGGGCACAATGCAGGGGTGAACCAGCATGTTGCGAAAGGGATGGCAATCGGGTTCTTCCCAATTTAACAGACCGCTCAATTCCCCACGGCCATGATCTCCAGTAAGCGTTTGTGAATTTCCAGCCAGGCTTTGTTCTTTTGGGCGAATGCGGCCTGTGTTAAGGTGGCGATCAATAACCTGGTTGGCTTGTGCAAGTTCTTCAGCGGTCAGGACATTTTCGATAACGAGATAACCATTGAGGTCAAAAAGATATTTTTCATCTTCGTTCATCACATGATCCTATTCATTATGAGTTGATGACAGAGGTGGCGAGTGTCATTTACATATACGAGAATGTTTGCTGGAATGGCAATGATTTTTTATGTCATCAAACCATTTTGCACGGGGTTCTGAGCAATGGTTCTCGATTCTGCTTGACATGCGAGGGTTTTGATTTTTATTGTTTGGCAACGTATATAAACAGTGATTGATCTATTATCGTATAGCCGTGTCACAAATCCCAATTGAAGGAGGTTGCGCGTGGAACAACAGGAAAAGCCAACGTCATCATCGGGCATTTCTCGGCGCGCGTTTTTGCAAGGGGTGAGCGCTGGGGCAGCCGCAACGGGGTTGCTGACAGTGGGGGTGTCCCCAAAAATCGCCGAAGCCAAACCAGCGGGGAGCAAAACTTTAGGCCCCAGGCCCGTGCCCATCACATTAAAAGTAAATGGCACCCAACATCAGGTGGCTGTTGAACCGCGCCAAACCCTGCTGGATGTGGTGCGCAATATGCTTGATATAACTGGGCCCAAGCCCATTTGCGAGCGGGGTTCTTGCGGTGGGTGTACGGTGTTGCTCAATGGGCAGCCGGTCTATTCGTGTATGATGCTGGCCCTTGATGCTGTGGGCAAAGAGATCACAACCGTTGAAGGGTTGGCAACAGGCGGCAAGCTCGATCCGGTACAAACGGCTTTTGTGCAACACGACGCTCAGATGTGTGGTTTTTGTACGCCGGGTTTTGTGGTTTCAGTGCGTGCATTGCTCAATCGCAATCCCAATCCGACACTGGATGATGTGAAACAGGCTGTGTCTGGCAATTTGTGTCGTTGCGGCACTTATCCGCGGGTGTTTGAAGCGGCTTTAACTGCGGCAAAGATTCAGCGAGGGGAGGCGTGATATGGCCGATATGAAACCCTGGGGACCGCGTTATTTAACGGGCACCAAATTGCCCCGGCTGGATGGTGTGGACAAAGTTACCGGTCGTGCCAAATATACCTATGACGTGAATTTGCCCGGTATGCTTTATGGCAAAATTTTGCGTTCGCCGCATCCCCATGCCAAAGTTGTTGGCATAGATATGTCGAAGGCCTCTATCTATCCGGGTGTGAAATCTGTGTTTCTTTTTGACAAACAAACCGTGCGTTTTGTCGGCGATGAAATTGCCGCGGTGGCAGCT
>CAXNEV010000409.1:0-3817 GCA_964200925.1 Candidatus Latescibacterota bacterium
GAAACGGGTTTTGTTTTTGATGTCTGCATATATTCTATGTTTGTGTTTTGTTTATCCAGTTGGTGCCGGAGAGATGACTGCTGGATTGGATATGGGGGGAGGCAAAAACCCCCTGTCAACTTTTGTGCTCAATCGTATGCCAAGCGACAACCAGGACGAGTTGCGGTTGAGATTGGATCTCAAAGAAGCCCAGGCGATTACAGGATATGGGGCTGTTGTCAATTTTGATGCCAATCGGTATGAGTTTATCAATGCCAAACAGGCCACAAACCATGTTCTGGATGCCGATTCGGAACAACAGGCCTTGTTTTTGGCCACAAACCCAACTGCCGGGCAAGTGGCGCTTGGGGCTGTGAAAGTAGATGGTCGCACGGCTATGGGTGAAGGTCAGTTGGTGGAATTGACGTTTCATGTAACAGGTCAACCAAACCCTTCCGATTTCAAAATTACCGACGGGGTGCTGGTTGATGCACACGGGAAATTGGATGCTGTAACCCAATTGGAAGTGGGGTCATTTGATGCAAAACCATCTTCATTTGAACTGGAACAAAACCAGCCCAATCCTTTTAATCCATCAACAACCATTGCCTTTCAACTGCCAAATGCGACTCAGGTAAAGCTGGCCATTTACAATGTTCTGGGACAGGAAGTGCAAATGCTGGTCAATGATTTTCGACAGGCCGGGCGTTATACCGTTGTTTGGGATGGGAAAGATGCAATAGGGCGGCAGGTGGCCAGCGGCATTTATGTGTACCGCATAGTGGCCGATGGATTTGTGCAAACCAAACGCATGACGTTGCTAAAATAACAAAAGGAAGCAGATAAAAGGGAGAAGGTCTGTCGTACAGCCTTTGAGGGCGGGGCGGGGTTCTCCCTTTTTTTTATACCAACGCCTTTGACTCTACCGTAAAAAACTTATTTATTGTTCTTGAATTTTTCTGTTGGAAGTCGGATACTTGGAAACACCAGCGGGCAGAATAATCAATTGAAATTGAAAAGGAGCGATCATGAAATATTATGCAATGGTTTTGGCGTGTGGTTTGATGTTGTTTTGCACGGGAAATGCGGTTGCCGGGTTGGGCATTGCGGGCAGGGCCAGTACTCAGGGTTTTGGTGTGGAAGTGACCAAGTCGATGATTCCCACCGTGAATGTGCGCGGAGGGGCGTATTTTTTTAACTATGATCTGGATTTAACCAAGAGCGATGTCAAATACGCTTTTGATTTGAAACTGCGGTCTGTTTCTCTGTTGCTCGATGTGCATCCATTTCCATCGTCGGGGTTTCGTTTATCTGGTGGGGTGATGTTCAATGGCAACAAGGTGGATCTGGTCGGAGAATCTCAGGGAACCTACGAGATTGGCAACAAAACCTACACGGGAGCACAAATTGGCAGTCTGATTGGGAAAATGACATTCCGTTCGGCTGCTCCCTATGCTGGCATCGGGTGGGGCAATGCCACAAAAAGCCGGGTCGGGTTTGCGCTGGATTTGGGCGTTGCTTTTCAAGGTGCACCTGACGTAAATCTTTCGGCCACAGGCCCGGTGGCCGCAGACCCCACTTTTCAAGCTGAGCTGCAAAAAGAAGAGCAAGAGATTAAAGATAACGTGGATGAATTAAAATATTATCCGGTGGTGTCAGTTGGTTTGAGTTTTAAACTCGGTCTTTTTTAATCGGTGCCGCTAAGGGTTCATATAGAAATAAATTTTTGGTTTTGCAAGTCTTCAAGTCTGCGAATAGACGAATCTGCGAATGGGCGAATCTGTGAATCGCCCATTCTTCTATTCGCCTGATGCTCATAACCGAAAAGTAATTTATAGACAGACCCTAATGATCAATTGCCCTCTGAGAAACGCTTCTCAGAGGGTTTTTTGTGGTTTGGGTGTTGACCGGTTTCATCCATTCTGTATATTGTGTTGCATCCTTTATCCCATTCACCTTTTACCCCATTTGGTTATGGCCCTTCCCCTTTCTACAGTTGATCCGGAAAACAACCTGGATACCATCCGCCCCGGTGCGGTGATTGCAACAGGTTTGACCCTGATTTTTGCATGTGTGGCGGCCACCTTTGTGGAATTTCGGTCGCGGTCGGCACACATGGCCATGTCCAATTTGCCCCTGGCTGTGTTGTTGCCCTTTGTTTACTGTTTATTGGGCAATGTGTTGCTCAAGCGATTTGCACCCAAGTGGTCTTTGCGGGCTCGCGAATTGCGCATGATGTTGTGTTGTTTATGGGTGGGCGGGGCTTTTGCCGGTTATAACTGGGCCACCCAGTGGGTGGGCACCATGGCGGCCCCCCGGTATTATGCTTCCCCCGAAAACCGATGGCGGGAAGTGCTTTTTGACTATTTGCCCTGGTGGATGTATCCGTCGGATTTTCCAGGGGTTGCAGATCGTTTTTACACCGGACTCAACGCGGGTGAATTCACCCCTTGGGGCGCGTGGTTGGGGCCCATGTTCTGGTCGTTGTCTTCGGCCCTTGCCATGGCGGCAATCGGGGTTGGGATAACGGCCATTTTTCACAAGCAGTGGGCCGAACACGAACGGCTGACCTATCCGCTGGCTCAGGTGCCCATCGATTTAACCGAAGGGTTTGATGGGCGCAAAGGGTGGCCGCCTTTTGTGAAAAGCGGGATGTTTTGGACCGGTTTTTTGATCGCGGCACTTCCCCTTTTGTTCAACATTGTGGCGTATTTTATGCCAGGGTTTCCACGCATTTCCATCTTTGATGCCTATTATGGCCCATCGGGGCCTCGCGGGGCCTCGGTTTCCCGGTATCTCGAACCGTTGTCGTATCGCATTTTGCCCACGGTGATGGGGTTTACTTTTTTGTGTGATTTGAATATTCTGTTCAGCATCTGGTTTTTATATCTGGTGGGGCTGGTGGTGCAGTATAGCATGAACCGAACCGGATTTGCCATCGGTTTGAGCGGACAGGAAGCCAAAACGGCTGAAATTTTGGGGTTGTTTTCTCATGGGGTGATGATTGGGCTGGTTATCTGGGCGTTGTGGGCTGCCAGAGGGCATTTGAAAAAGGTCTGGTATCAGGTGCTTCGCCCCAACCCCGATGGCAGTCAGGACACCGTTTTGCTGTCTCCTCGGGGGGCTGGGCTGGCGATTGTTGGCGGGTTTGTCTATCTGGTTTTCTGGTTGCAGGCCTCCGGATATGACCCGGTTTTGGGCGCTTTCTGGATGGGGGTATTCTGGATTGGTATTTTTGCGGTAATGAAGTATTTGGCCGCCAGTGGATTTGGGTATTTATTTCCCAACTGGGGCGAGGTTATTCCGGCTATTTTTTTAGGGACAAGACATATATCAGATGCCTCACTGGTGGCTTCGCGGGTGATTAACTGGCGGTTGTTGGCCGGATGGCGATTGCCTGCCGCTTTGCCCCATGTCACACGCCTGTTTGATGTGGGAAAATCTTCGGTTAATCTCATTTTTTTGTGTGTTGTGGCCGGCTTAATCATTTCAGGCGTTTACACCCTTTATATTTGTTATGATGCGGGAGGGGCCAATTTTCAAACCTGGTCATTGGTGGGAGCCCCACAAGGCATGTATGATGGCATGGTGTCTTTGATTTCTGAACCGGCAAACCGCACGGTGGCCGATCCTGCCAAAATAGGAACATGGTCGGTGGGCATTGTCACGGCATTAGTGGCTACTTTTTTGCAAAGCAGATTGACGTGGTGGCCCCTTCACCCCCTTGGTTTTATGGTGATGTTTGATGGGTATGTGCGGCTTTATGCACTCGCCATTTTTGTGGTGTGGTTGTCAAAATTGCTGATTTTAAACGTTGGCGGAATCGGGTTGTTTCGCC
>CAXNEV010000410.1:0-3799 GCA_964200925.1 Candidatus Latescibacterota bacterium
TGTTGACGCGCTGGTCATGGCCACCAGTTTAACAAAAACGACGCCTGATCCGTTGCGCAACAGGCCTTGAAGGGCCGAAGGAATGCCGATTTTGAGAATGCGCTTGGACATGATCCATTCGGGCAGATAGGATGTACCGGGCAATAAAGCGATGCCAAAACGACCGCTGTAGAGCACGGCAAACCCCGCAATAACGCCAACACCGCGTCCTACGAGCCCACCAATGGCGGCCCCAACAACGCCCATTTCCGGCAGGCCCCAAATGCCAAAAATGAGCAAATACCCCACAATGACTTTGGTTCCATTGTTGAACAGACCAATGTAAAACGGTGTGCGGGTGTCTCCTGCGGCCTGCAAACAGGTGGTAATGGCAAAATTGAGGGTCATGAGTACCGAGCCAGAAAAAAACACGCGCAGATATGGGGTGGCTTCTTCAACAACATCTGGCGCAAGGCTTAAGGCGCGCAACATATGGGGGGCAGAAAAAATGCCAATAAGGCTCAAAAAAATGCTGAGCACGGAAAGCAGGGTAAAGGATTGTTTGGAAGCAGAACTGGCCCTCATGGGATCGTTTGCCCCAATGGCCTGGGCCACAAGGGTGAATGTGCCTGTGGTGATGGCAATCATCGTGACTGAAATGACCATGACGATGGTGCGGGAAATACCCACAGCGGATATGGCCGCCGGGCCCAGGTGGCTAACCATAAAAATATCGGCGGTGCCGACGATGTTGTCGAGTTGCCGGGTTAAAGCAATGGGCACGGTTAACGCCATGATCTGCCGGGTCAGTGAAAAATCAAACCGCCGGGTTGGAGAGGGTATTGGTGGGGTGGACATATTTATTTTTCGTATTGGGTGGATGAAAATATTTGGGCACACTCAGGCTGACGACTTCTTGTGAAGTGCCTTCCATTCGGGTGGCAAAAGGGTTAAAGCAAAGTTGACAAATAGGCCCGTGTATGCGGAATGGGATCTCGGCCAGAGGCGATGTGCTGGGCATCGGCATGAGAGATGAGAATGTCGAGTTCTTCGGGCGTATCCACATCAAACCACGAGGAGAGCAATCCCAATTTGTAACCATTGGGATGAAGGCGAGCCACGGTTTGGGCAAAGACTTTGGGAGTGCTCCATTCGATGTTGGCAAATAGTTCGGGACATGGGCGTGAAATGCCAACCAGATAATATCCGCCATCGGTGCTGGGGCCAAATACCACATCGCGTGTTTTGAGCAGGTCAAAAGCATCTTCAATATAAGAAAGGGGAAGGGAGGGAATGTCGGTACCAATTAAAACGGCGGCCGTAGCGCTCTGGTTGAGCTGGTGGCATAGGGCATTGTGCATGCGTTCACCCAGATCGCCCTGTGTTTGGGGTTCATAAACCCAGTTGGGTCCACACAGGTCAGATATTGCCGATTTTGCATCGGGCGGATCGTATGCAATCACGCGTTTGTCTATGGCGACTTTCTGGGTCAGGGCCAATGTATCCAATACAAATACGCGATAAATGGCCGCTGCCTGTTCGGATGTGTAGCGGGTTTGCAGGCGGGTTTTGACACTGCCGGGAATGGGATTTTTAACCATGACAATGAGATGATTCATGCTTTTTCTGCCAGTAAAATCATGTGCTGGCTGTCGCTTGTGAAATTGTTTCCGTGAAAATCGCCCCAAACGGCGATGGTATTCAGACCGACAGATGCAAGCAACAGATCCAGTTCGGTGGGAGTGTATATGCGTATGGTGTGACTTAAATGCGTTTCGCATCCATTTTGTATAACGGTTACTTCAACGTGTGTGCGGCTGGTGAGAGCATCAAATGATCGCTCTTCAATTAACAGCATGTTATTTGGGCGATAAACCTGAACGGGCAAACTGTGTTTTACCACAAAATCGCGGTTGGTCGTTTCAATTAAAAAACGCCCATTGGGTTTGAGTGCTTCGGCGATGTTTTGAAAGACAATGAAATTTTCACTTTCATTGTCGAAGTATCCAACCGATGAAAATAAACTGATGATCGCGTCAAAGGGCAACTCAAAAGGAAACGCCCTCATGTCGGCACGCACAAAGGGAACGGATGTTTTTCCCTTTGTGGCATATTGTTGTGCCCCATGGAGCATCTGGAGGGATCGATCCAATCCTGTGACAAACAGGCCCAATTGGGCAAGAGGAATGGCATGGCGGCCATATCCACAGCACAAATCGAGCAGACGGGAACCGTTTGGCAAGTTCAGAGTATTGAGAATGAAGTCGATTTCAAGAGCGGTGTTCGGATGTTCGTCGAATGCGAGATATTCGGTGCGGAAAAATCGGTCGTACCAGGGTTCATTGGAGGGCATGGGCAACCTGCAAAAAAGTGATTTTAACAATAAAGCCTGTCGGAAGAAAAGTTCAAACACATGATAGAAATTTTATTCTTGTTTTCATATAAAAACTTTGACGCGCCATGTAGCGCCATGTATTTGTGCATACAATTTGACTTATGAAATCGATTTTGAGGTGATCAACTTCCCCAAAGCAAATGTGTCCGAGGCAAATTAACATAGCAAACCCGTGTAGATGTCGCCTTGCGTGAGTGGCCCAAGAACCATTCACCGGCATAAATCAGTGATGTGATTTAAAATAGTAGATAGGGAGTGAATAGTGCACAAAAAAGGCAGTCGATCATCACGAGTTGTTTTTCATTGGCTCAGGTCTATACGGATGGCACTTTCAGCTTGACTTACACAGGGAATTTTTACATATAATCATTGTAAAATTGGGTATATTAGGTCTGTGTAAAATTTTGGGTAGTGAAGCAAATACAAACCAGAAGTGAAAGGAAATGGAGATGAATGAAGATGGCAAGTGCCCGGTAACAGGCGGGGCTCACAAACATGCAGCAGGCAGAGGCACATCGAACCGAGATTGGTGGCCGAACCAGTTAAATCTGAAAATTCTTCACCAGAACTCTCCGATGAGCGATCCGATGGGCGAGGGGTTCAACTACGCTGAAGAATTCAAAAAGATCGATATGGCATCTTTGAAGAAGGATCTCTATGCCCTGATGACCAACTCGCAGGAGTGGTGGCCAGCTGATTACGGTCACTATGGGCCGCTCTTCATCCGGATGGCGTGGCACAGCGCGGGTACTTACCGCATCGGTGATGGCCGCGGGGGCGCAGGGTCTGGCACCCTACGCTTTGCACCTCTCAACAGTTGGCCCGACAACGGGAACCTCGACAAGGCGCGTCGTTTGCTCTGGCCGATCAAACAGAAATACGGCCGCAAGATCTCCTGGGCCGATCTCATGATCCTTGCCGGAAATTGCGCCCTTGAGTCGATGGGATTCAAGACCTTCGGTTTTGGTGGCGGGCGAGAGGATGTCTGGGAACCAGAAGAGGACATCTACTGGGGAACCGAAGGCAAGTGGCTTGACGACAAGCGCCACTCCGGTGACCGGAATCTCGAGAACCCTCTTGCCGCCGTGCAAATGGGCCTGATTTACGTGAACCCGGAAGGGCCAAATGGCAAGCCAGATCCGCTGGCTGCGGCCAAAGACATTCGCGAAACCTTCGCGCGCATGGCCATGAACGATGAGGAAACCGTTGCGCTGATTGCTGGCGGTCACACCTTTGGTAAAACCCACGGTGCTGGTGATGCATCACAAGTAGGCCCAGAGCCCGAAGCTGCCGGCATCGAGGAGCAGGGCCTTGGTTGGAAGAGCAAATTTGGCACGGGAAAAGGCGGTGACACAATTACCAGCGGCCTTGAAGTCATCTGGACCACAACGCCAACAAAGTGGAGCAACAACTTCTTTTGGAACC
>CAXNEV010000411.1:0-3797 GCA_964200925.1 Candidatus Latescibacterota bacterium
TTTTATAGTATTCTGAAAACCATTCAGATTTTTGTTGGAAAAATGTGTATCGACCGCATCGGTGCAACAAGAAATTACAAAACTGGATCGTCCAACGCTCAATCAAAGGAGATCACTTGCGTCCTATTCTCATTGGTGCGGGCCGAGGCAGTCGCCTCAACGCCCTCACAGACACCCAGCCCAAATGTTATGCACCCATTGGCGAACGCCGCATTTTAGACTGGTTGCTCGAAGCTTTTGACCATGCAGGATTGCAAAACCCCGTTTTCATCGGCGGTTATCAGATCGGTATGATTCAATCTGATTATCCGCACCTGACCTTCTGTCACAACGCCGATTGGCCCAACAACAACATCCTGGCGTCTCTTTTTTATGCAGAACCTTATATGGACAATGGTTTTGTCTGTTCGTATGCCGATATTCTGTATCGCGGCAGTGTCATACAACGCGCATTGGAACATCCGGGTGACATTGTGTTGTGTATCGACACCCACTGGCGCACCCGCTATGCTGATCGCAGCCAGCACCCGGAAGAAGATGCCGAAAAAATCATTGCCAGAGCTGATCGGGTTATTCGCATTCGCCGCGATATCAACGCCAATGCCGCCTCGGGAGAATACATTGGCGTGGCCAAATTTAGCCCGGCGGGTGCCCAATATTTGAAAGACCATTTTTACCAGATTAGAGAATTGTTTGATGGCAAAAAATGGCAGGATGGCCGCGACTTTCAAAAAGCATATTTGATTCACCTGTTTCAGCACATGATTGAACAGGGTGTGGCCATTCACATGGTGACCACAAATGGCGAATACATGGAAATCGACACCGAAGAAGATTTTGCACTGGCCCATGCACAGTGGCCTCAAGCCTATGGAGACTGAATATGTCCACAATTAAAAATTATGGCATCCTCTTTCCCACAGCCGTTGTGGGGTCTATGCCGCGGCCTGCTTTTGTGCGCGAAGTGGTGATGGGTGAAAAAACACTCAGCCCGGAGCGATACATACAGGTTATGAACGATGCCGTGACCTATGCGGTGAGATTGCAAGAAGAAGCCGGCTTAGACATCATCACCGATGGCGAGTGGCGGCGCGCTTCTTATATTGGCGTTATTGCCGAATTGGCCCACGGTTTTGAAGTGGGCAAAAATCCGGAAGATGGCCGCCCCTGGACCCTCATCACCGACAAAATCAGCCCCAAAAAAACGGGCTTCATTGTTGAAGAAGCCCGTTTTTTAAAACAGATCACCACATCCAAAATCAAAGTCACCCTACCCGCCCCAGCCCTGTTGGGAGAGCGCATGTGGCACCCTGAAAAATCGGTCAAAGCCTATCCCACACGCGAAGCCTTTGTCGAAGCTTGCGTACCCATTCTCAAACGCGAAATCGAACTTTTGCGCGATGTGGGTGCCGATGTGATCCAGATCGACGATCCGCATTTGTGCCTGCTGGTTGATGACCATGTGCGCGCCCAATATGACAACCCCGACCGCGAAGCCGATTTTTCTGCCGCCATGAACAACGCCATTATCGAGGGCATCACCGGCATTCGATTTGCCGTTCACCTGTGCCGCCGTGCCGGAGCCCGTGTGCGCGGTGAGGCCTGTCACACGGGCGGTTATGGCCCCATCATTCCCTACCTCAACAAATTAAATGTGCATCACCTCACGATGGAATTTACCAGCCCTGGTGCAGGTGATGGCGAAGTTTTCAAAAAACTGCGCGAAGATTTTGAAATCGGTCTGGGCTGTGTGAGTGTACACCCCGGTCAAATTGACACGCCCGAAGAAATTGTCAGTCGTGTTGAACAGGCCATGGCCTATTTGCCTTTCGACCGCATTGTTCTCAACCCCGACTGCGGTTTTGCCCCCGGCTCTGCCGCCAAAGTGGATATTGACGAGGTTTATCAAAAAATGAAAAACGAAGTTGAAGCCGCCCGAAGATTGCGCGAAAAACACGGTTAAGAGATAATCGCCTGCTTCACCCAGTCCAAACATGGCAGGGGCATAATGCCATAATTGTAAAATGCGAATTTGTTAATTCCCAATGAACGGGCTGTGGTGACATTTTGACAGAGTGTCTGTGCATCCGGTGAGGCAGTAGGATAGGCCTGCAAACCCACCACAAGCTGGCTGGGCGTTTTCAAAAAGGGCAACCGCTCAGAAATTGCCTGATGGGTGCGTTTGGGATCATTTGTATAAGAAAGAATTTCAACGCTGTTGGCAATTTCAATGATGTTTTTGGGATTGGCACCCGAAATTTTCGCATCGCCCATTAAAATATAGGACAGCGGAATCTGTATTGCGTCTTGGATTTCACGCACCAGGGAGGTCACAACCTGTTGACGCATAATATGCAAAGCGGTCAATTCGGGCAGTTCATTTACAAGCTGTTCGGGTGAGGCATCTATGGGTTGGCCTGTGGCAAAAAGACCGCGAATTTTTTGTGACACGCTGTCGCGCAAACGCACAAAATCAATTCCCCTGTCAACCGCCTGCTTCTGGCAGGCATTGCAAAAACACAGCGATAGCAAATAGCGCCCACCGTCGCCCAGTGGCACACCGTGTTTGGCGTGAAAATGCAAATGCCCCCACCCCGCATAATCGAGCGATTCACATTCGAGCAGTTTGATGCCATAATTTTTCACAAGATCCAAAGACAGGGCAATGGTATATGCCCGCACGTCCGGGTTTGCCGGGCACAACGCAGAAATGCTCACATCTCCATTACAGCGCACAATGGCACAGTGGGGATAGGTTTGGGCCAGATGTGAGTTGTGCAAAAATACTGTCCACGAATTCAAATCCAACCCCACGCGGTTAGCTTCTTCGGCCGCATGCCCCCACCAGTTTTCACGGCCCATGAGGGGACTCACCGCAGGTTTTATGCATGTGTCTGAATAAAGATCCCGTTGCGGTTGAAAATAAATGGCCGCCTGAGAAACTTGCAGGGTGTTGTTTGAATGCCGGTGCGGTCGCAACATATCAAACGTGTGATAGGCCGATGCCAGATTAATGGCATTTAACCCCACATGTTCTTTTAAATTGCGCAAAACAACATCATACCCTTCATCCTGCAAATCCCAGGGATACGTCCACATGGTGGTATAAAGAGCGGTCATTGCAATATCCTCATCAATTCGCATTTCATCTGTGAACAAAATGGCTGTATATTTTCCAAAGAAGAGGGCCGGACAAAATTCGATATGCAGTTAATATGAGACCCTATTGGCCCGGTATAAAACCAAACGACAGGTCGTAGGGGCGTCCCTATGTGGGCGCCCACACGACAGGCAGACCCACTAATGGGCAGACACAGAGGTCTGCCCCTACGACCAACCGTCTATCAAATGCCGGGCCTGTAACGCCTTTTTTATTTTGTCCAACCCTCCAAAGAAGATAACGCGTGTCAATGCCCATGTCAATTCTCGATAATTGCACGCGATTTCCAGGATAATCTCGTCTTCTATTTAAACCTTTCAACCCGCATTGGCATCTAAATTTTGACAGGGACTGCCACATTCCAATCGTCCAACCAGCAACACAGTGTCTCCACCTGGAGCAATGGTATGAAAAAGATCGTGTTGTTTTACGCCTTCCTGATCTGTCTGCAAATCCCATCAACCATTCATGCAACAGAGACAGTGCATGCAGACACGCTCTATCAACAAGGCATGGCCCTGTTTAATCAAAACAATATCACAGAAGCCGAAATCCTGTTTCAAAAAGCCATCCAGATCAAAAAAAAACACTTTCCTGCTTTTGTGGGCCTGGGGCATGTGTATTTTAAACGCGATAG
>CAXNEV010000412.1:0-3796 GCA_964200925.1 Candidatus Latescibacterota bacterium
TTTTAACAAGGTGGTCAAAATTGGATCTGTATCCATTACACTTGACGGGTGCACATTGGCGCATCCCAGTAAGACCAAACACACCCATCCCACCTTCATGGCCGCTCCAAATCCAGAATGGCCACAGCCACAAGCCCCAACCCACTGGACAGGGCATTGATGCCCACATCTTTCCATTCAAATACCCGATTGGGCAGCACCCATTGAATGCCCTCATCGCCCATGCCCAGAACAATGGCAATGCCCCAGGCGATAAAATAAGCCGAACCAGGCGGCAAATCGA
Source organism: Candidatus Latescibacterota bacterium (assembly GCA_964200925.1). Lineage (GTDB taxonomy): Bacteria > Latescibacterota > UBA2968 > UBA2968 > UBA2968 > CAXNEV01. Next base: position 284 of record CAXNEV010000412.1, read on the forward strand.
GCCTCAGGGCGCGAAAAGTGAAAAACCCGAGCAATCCATACTCGACCAGGTGAAACCGTTCGGCAGGGGATCGGCTGAGATAAAACAACAGATAAACATACACCCCGCACAACACAAGCAGCCCAACAAATGGTAGGAATCGACGACAGCGCATCACCAAAAACACCAGCATGCCCGCCATGCCCAACGCGGTAACAAGCGTACCGGCCAGATCAATGCGCCCCTGTGTATGCGCCCACAAGATGCGCCAGATGATGGGCATCACCGACAATGTTGCAAAAATCAGCCCGGCCCAGGCCACAACCAGGCCCCAGCGTTTGATTCTTTCGGGGCCCAAACGATGCAGGGGATCGCGCAAAATGCCAATCAAAATGGCACCCATCAAGGTGGCAGAAATCATATCTAATAGAGGAATGCCAGCAACAACGCGCAGCAAATCCAGCCCCCCTAAACCCAACCCTGTCACCAACAAAACAGCTTCACCCCACCAGAAAGAAACAAAGACCAACAGCATTGTCCATCGACTCGGTGGCGCAGCATCTGCCGTGGGCAAAATGGCAAAACGCACCCACGGGCTGCTCAACTCGGGTTTGCCATTCACAACAATGCGAAACGACCACGGATTATAAAGGGCCAGCATATTCCACATTTCATCGGTAAACGGCCCGTATTGTGGTGCATTGCCCAAAATCTGCATGGTGCCATATAGATGATAATTGCCTTCACCCACGTTGTATTCCAGCGTATAAAAGGCATCTGCCGGCCCTGTCCACCGCACCGACACCGTCTTGTCCACATCTTCATACCGAAACGTATCGCCATCTGCTGGAAACAACACCTGAACCGCTTCTGTTGGCACATGGTTTAAAGTGTCAACCACAACCGGTATCTCATGGGGTTGGGTGCGCAAGATCCACTGATGCAACTCCTTTTGCATTTGGGAAAACACATCGGGAAAATCGTCCACCACATTGTGGCGTTCGGCAGGGTCCTTTTTCAAATCGTACAATTCGTATTTTTCAACACCTGGCCCATGCGTATAAATCAGTTTCCAAAAAGATGTGCGCATGGCCCGAATGCGCGTTTTCATCATCTCCGGCGTGGCCTGAAATCCGCCCGGTGTTGTTTCCGTAAACGCGGGTCGTTCGTCTGAAACCTCACCCCGTATCAAAGGCAGCAACGAACGCCCGTGCAACGTTTGGGGCACCGGCAATCCCAACAAATCCAGAACCGTTGGAAGCACATCCACATTTTGCACCTGTTGTGGCACACGCCGGTTTTCAGGCAACAAATTCGGACAGGACATGATCAGCGGAATGTGCAACAGTTCATCATAAGCCGACCCTTTAAACGACGTGGACGGGTGTCCGATAAAACCGTGTTCGAGCAATTCTTCCCCATGATCGGCCGTTACAATAATCAGGGTGTTTTCATACAACCCCAATTCCTTTAACTTCGCAATCAGCGGTTTAAACAGCGTTTCGTCCATTTCGCGAACTCTGGCATCGTACAATCCCAGAATCCACTCGCGATCTGAAGGATGAAAAGAAACAGAACCCAGCGGAATGGTCACATTCTCCTGCACGATTTTGACCTTGTTGTGAACAAAATCCGACTGGTCAAAATCTTCTGGCAAATAAAGGTGCTCAAACGCTTCCGAAGGTTTGTAAGGCAAATGCAGGTTGCGATAGTGATAATACAAAAAAAAGGTGCTGTCCTGGTAGGCTTCCAATGCGCGAAACAACACCTCATCGCCATTGGGCAAATATTTGTCCCGATCCGCATACGATTCGGTCAGCCCCAGGTTTGAAAAATCTGGAATAGACGACAAATACAAAATGTCGGGAGCGGCATATCCTGCCTGTCGCAACAGGGTCGCCATCGTGGGCGTTCCGGGTCTCAAGCTTTTGCCGCGCACATCCACCCCATGCGTGGGGGCCCACAACCCCGACAACACCGACATCAGGCCCGGTGTTGTCCACGACGAAGACGACATGGCCTGCTCAAACAACACCCCATCGGCAGAAAGAGAATCCAGATGCGGACTGGTCTGGCGTGTGTTGCCATAAACACTCAATCGGTCGGGCCGAAACGTATCGACCGTTATCAACAGCACATTGGGTCGATCTGCGCCTTCGACCAGCACCACAGAAAAAAGAAAAAAAATAAACGTGATATAATGTTTCATAAATGCTTGCCAAAACACAGTCAACTGTCCCTCTCAGCGTATGCATTTCTTGCCAGTATTCTGCGCTCAAGGAGATAGTGGGTTTTGTTGATCGCTGATATAGCATTTCAGACAAAGATTTGAAATAAGTGAAAGACTGACGATGGACATGAAAACACGTTAGAACGTTGAACGTTAGAACGTTAACATCTTATAAACCATGCGACTGTGACTCTGGTGGGGTGGAACGCGCAAACGTGTCGTTTTTGTGTATTTACTCATCCAGCAAACCCGGCATCAAATTGAGCGGTAACATGGCGGGGCGTTCGCAGGTGCTTTCAATTTGTACATGGGCATTTTTTGTAGAAGATTCTTCAAATGCGGCCATCACATCCAGCACATGATAGGCCAGATCGCCATTGACGCGGTGTTTGCGGCCCGACACCAGTGCGTATGCCATATCGGCCACCCCAATGCCACGGCTTACGACATCGCTGTGTGTTAAAGGCACTTCTTTCCACTCCTTTGCACCGGCCCGTCGAACAGATACCGGCCCGCGAAACGTATTGGGATCGGGCACACTCAACGAACCTTCTGATCCATAAATTTCAATGCGCGGCAAATTGTGTGACCACACATCAAAACTCGCAATGATGGTGCCCACAGCCCCATTGGCAAAATCCACTACCCCTGTTAAATGGGTTGGCGTTTCCACCCTAATGCGCTGTCCCCGGCGAGGTGTTTCATTGGTAATCACTCGTTCGGGAAATGTGATGCGCGTTGAGCCTGTTACCCGTTTGATGGGCCCAATCAAATTGACCAGAGCTGTTAAATAATACGGCCCCATATCAAACATGGGCCCTCCACCAATCTCATAATAAAAATCGGGTGCGGGATGCCACGACTCATGACCATGCCCCACAACAAATGCCGTAGCCGCAACCGGCTCGCCAATCCATCCGTCGTCGATCAACTTGCGGCAGGTTTGAATACCACCGCCCAAAAACGTATCGGGCGCACAGCCCACCCGCACGCCTTTTTTTCGAGCCGCAGCAATGGTCTTTTTCCCATCGGCGCGATTGACAGCCAGGGGCTTTTCACAATGCACATGTTTTCCCGCCGCAATTGCCGCCAAATTGACCGCTGCATGTGCTTTGGGCACGGTCAAATTCACCACAATCTGAATATCGGGATCGGCCAACAAGTCATCTACCGAACTGGCCTGTACGCCGTATTCTTCTGCCCGTGTTTTTGCCCGATCCATATCCAGATCGGCACATGATTTGATTTTAATCATCGAATAGGGCGCACAGCCTTTGAAATACGCACCGCTGATCGTACCACAT
>CAXNEV010000413.1:0-3795 GCA_964200925.1 Candidatus Latescibacterota bacterium
CCGTGGGTAATTTTCGCACGGATGGGATTTGAAGGGCCTTTTATGATGGATCACACGCCCGGATTTCCAAATACAGCCTCGACGTTTTGGGCGGGCCGTGCATTTGCTGTGGGATATATGCGGGCGATGATTCAGGTGGTTTATTGAAAAAGAGAATCGTATGTCTTATGTCTTTTTTTAGGGTTTGGTGTTGCAAACACGCGATACGGGAAGATTTTCCGCGCCATTCCGTTTCGCAACATATCACGAAACGCCACCAACCCTGACAGGCCATCTTATCGGATGCATCCTGTGGGAGTATTCGCGGAAAATCAGCCTTCCCGGCGCTTGAGGGAACGACTTTTTGCCTACTTTTGTGTCGTTACAAAAGTAGGTCGCCGAAGGCATAAAAATGTGATAAAGAGAATTTGTCAACAATATCGCATTTTCATTTTTAGTCACCGCCCGGTCTTGTAGCCCAACACACTGAATCAACCAGCATCCAAAAGGAAAACCGATGAATACAACATGTTTTGACCCGGTTAAACAGTGCGTTCAAAAACGCCTGCAAGAAACCGGCATTGCCTCATTGGCCATGTCCATTGCCCAAAATGGCAACATTCTTTATGAAACGGGTTGGGGATGGGCCGACCGCGCCAATCGCCGCCAGGCCGATGCCCATACGATGTATTCGCTGGCCTCCATTTCCAAACCCATCACAGCTACCGCGTTAATGATCCTGGTCGAACGCGGCCTCATAGATCTCGACAAACCCATCAACGATTATCTTGGCCATGTCAAACTCAAAGCGCATATCGCAGATGCTGGCAATGCCACGGTACGCCGCGTGGCCAATCACTCGTCGGGCCTGCCATTGCACTGCCATTTTTTTTATGAAGACGAAGGGGTCAATCGTCCGCACATCAACGAAACCCTCTTGCGTTATGGCCGCTTGATGACCCCACCGGGTGAAACGTATCAGTATGCCAACAGCGGATACGGGTTTCTCGAATACCTCATCGAACGCGTTTCGGGAAAATCCTATGCCGATTTTTTAACCCAGGAAGTCTTCATTCCCCTCAACATGCCCCATGCCAGTGTGGACTTGCCCGCACATTTTTCCCCACATGCAGCTGTGCGTTACGCCCCCAATGGCCAACCCCTGCCAGGCTACACCTTTGATCACCCCGGTGCTTCTGCCGTGTGGGCCAGCGCCCACGACCTGGTGCGATTTGGCATGTTTCACATCAAAGCCCATATGATCGATCAACGCGCCATTTTATCCGACGCTGCCATAGACGCCATGCAAAAACCCACGGTTTCGGTATCCGAAACCAGTGGGTATGGTGTGGGGTGGCGCATTGTCGAAAATGATTTTGGCTATCGCACGGTGGGCCACGACGGGTCAATGGGCGGTGTGCGCACCCGCCTGTTGATGGTTCCCGATGAAAACATTGCCATAACCGTGCTCACCAACGCGGGCCGCCACGATTTGCCCATTGAAATTGCCACAGAAATTCTCAGCGTTATGTTGCCCGATTATGCCAAAAACCGCAAACAGCACAAACCGATTCCTGTTTCTCCCGCCGAATGGACGGCCGTTCCCGAATTGCTCGGCCAATGGACCGGAATCGTGCACACCTATCGTGATGAACTCCCCGTCATTTTAACCGCGCAACCCGACGGCGACCTGCACCTCAAACTCGGCGATCAATTCACCACCCTGGTCAACAATCCCGCATTCAAAAACGACCTGCTCACCGGCCGTTTTCATGCCGATCTGCGCGACAGTGATGCGGGCAAACATCCCTATCACCTTGCATTGCACCTCAAGCTGCGCAATGGCAACACACTCAACGGCCCCATTCACGCCATCACCACACCGCACAACAGATCGGGCAATGCCCTGAGTTTTTGGACCGAACTCAAAAAATCATAAACGATCTGGAAACCGCAACACCCGCTTCGCTGTATCTCCCATAATCGCGGCCTTTTGGTCAACGCTTAAATCGGGCATCAACTTGTCCAAAAGGTGTACCAGTTGCCCATATCCGGGATCTTCCAAAATCCACGGAAAATCCGTGGCCCACATCAACCGATCCGCGCCAAATTTTCCCAGCAGGGTTTTGTGCCAACCCGACAAATCCAGATATGGATAGTCTTCTTTGCTAAAAGCGTATTGTCCCGAAATCTGCACACACACATTGGGATATTCGTGCAACCCCACCACCGAATATCGCGTCAACGGAGGCATGGGCGTTTGAATGCGCGGTCGGCCTTTTTCATCATGAGCAAAAGCCCCTTCACCCGGGCACACCAACAAATGGTTAAACACCACGCGCACCTGCGGAAAAGCCTCCACCAAAAATGCAATTTGATGCGCATCGGCCGCACGCACATACAACCACATCACATAATCTTTTTCAGCCGCGTGTTTCCAGATGGGATAGGTCTCAAACGTTTGAATAGTCATGGGGGCCAGCGGATCTTTTGGCCCGCCAATTTCGCCCAACCGAAACCCGATGATATCGCCATTTTCCGCCAGCCGATCCATATGGTCTTCGGGTGTGCGCCACAAATTTTTTGGAATCAGCCCAATGCCGCGAAACCGATTGGGATACGTTTTTAAACAATGCTGCAAATAAGAATGATGTTCAAGCGACGTGCCGCCAATCTGCGTTAACACCGCCTGATCCACGCCGTGTTCAGCCATCAGACCCAGCAGCTTTTCAACCGTCTCTTCGCGATCTGCCGGATACTGGCTGTGTGCTTCGCGCGGAAACTCATTCGACTGTTTGGCAAACACATGCAAATGTGAATCGATAATCATAACCCCTCCTCAATCCATCTCAATGTCGATACACCTATCCCATGACACAATCCATTATCGCGGATCAAGGCAGAACAACCGACGGCGATCCGGTGTGGTGCACTTATCGGCAATGGAAGCCCATCCGTCAACAGGCACGCGGTCTTTGCTCCACTTTTCATAAATCAAAATAATCGACTTGCGCGGTTTCAACGTGCGGTTCACCATAGACGTGTGCCACCCATAGGAATTGAACAACACCGCATCACCCGCTTTGCCTGGAAACACCCGGTGCCCTGGCATGGTATCCAGAGGCCGCACCACCGGACAAGGCCCCACATCGGGCTTGTGGCTGCCCGGTACATACCCAAAAGCCCCACCATCGGCCGGCACATCATCCACATAAATTTGCACCTTCATATGCAGGGGTGTGGTATGCGGCACATCTGGGTGCCAGCCCACATAACTGATCGGGCTCAACGGCAAAGTGCGCACCTGCGGAGCCAGCATAATCAAATCGTCATCGGCAAAATCCATCAACAACCCATACCAGCTTGGGTGGTCGACCAGATCGATAAACACATCGTTTTTTTCAAACGGATTGGGAATATCAAAATGCGCGGCCGGGCGCGTGCCTTTGGCAATGCCTTCTATCCATTCGGTTTTGGCCTCAGATGCACACCGATCAAACACATCCTGCAAGCGTTTCAAATCATCGCCCACCATGGCATCCTTCAAAAACAACACCCCTTCTGCATCCCACTCTGCCCGCTCTGCCGCACTTGGTCGTCGAAGCATTATAAACCTCCTCGTTGAGATTGGATTGATTTTATCCACCATCGTTGCAATGATCAATAACCAAAAAACTGTAAATCAATGGCATGAAGTTAAGAGGCTTCGCCTTTATGGAGACCTACCCCCTGGCCCCCTTCCTGCGAGGAAGGGGGATTACAACATAAATTGTAGCGTTACATGGCTCCCCTCTCCGCGTCGGAGAGGGGCTGGGG
>CAXNEV010000414.1:0-3775 GCA_964200925.1 Candidatus Latescibacterota bacterium
AGAGTGAGAATCTAGCGTCCTAGGCCACTGAACGACGGGGTCGCTCAATAATTTGTTGACGCATGAGTGTAATCAAAAAACGGAACCTTGTCAAGAATGATCCTGATAACTTGAATCATTTCAATCAATTGATGTGGTCATAAAAAAAAGTCAAAGTTGCAGGATAAAGTTGAAAAGGACCCAGTTGCCATTTTTATCTTGATACCGACGTTGGAAAACCACATTGGATTAATAGACTTCTCTGCGGTGGCGAAAAGAATGCAACACCACATCTTGAACAAAGATTTCATAATGCAGGCGATAGTCTCCTTGACGGATGCGCCATTGCCCTTCCCCTGGTTTTTATATCAAATTGGTGGGAACGGTTATAGGGGTCTGCTTCAAGAATAGTTTGAATGGTTTCAAGAACGGCCACTAACGCAGGGTTTTGTTTGAGCAATTTTCGGGCATCGCGCTGAAATCGGGACGATGTTTGGATCGTAAAGGTTGGTGGTATAAAAACTGTGCCCGTTTATTTTGCTTTTGTTTTGGTTTCGGCGCGTAACTCGATCAGGAAATCGCCCAAAGGCTTGGTTTTGCCCCGGCGATATTCGGCATGGCCTTCGGCTATTTGTTTTCGCATGTCTATGTTCTGCAATTCCAGCCAGTCTTCCATATCGGCAATATTGATGATGCCAGCCACAGGAATGCCGTCTTTTTCCAGCACAAAACACTCTTTATTATTATGCACGCGCCGCACGACTTGGCCGAGATTGATGCGAGCTTTTGTAATGGGAATATGGTGAACCATAGTTTTGGATTTTTTGGGCACGATAATGCTCCTTTGATGTACATTGATTAATGTTGATGAATATAATATAACGCAGTAACCCAGAATAATCAACAGGCAGGGTTAAGGTGTCGCAAAATGTTCTGTTATATGACGAACAAGAAAAAAGGGGGAGGTGCAAACCTCCCCCTTTCTTAATTCAGGTCAAAGCGGCTACTGCCCAAAACAGAAAGAGTCGTTTTGTTGCTCAATTTCGCGTGCCGTTCAGGCAATTGGAAACATTGCTGATTCCCGACCTTTATTACGTTTTCACTGTGCGTCGCAATGAAAGATGGGAAGAATTTTTGATTTTGGGGCGGCGAGACCTTTATGACCAGCATATAAACAATCAGGTGGGGTCTCGGAACAAAACGAACGTCGTATTTCCCTTCTATTTTTCTGAAGCAGATGTCACCTGTCAGGGGCAGAGTTTTCAAGGGCATAGAAACAACTGGTCAAAATGGCCGGTTATTGAGCACCGATGAATATCGTTTTCGATCAGGTTTAAAGTAAGCTTGGATTTTGGTCACAGTCAGGTCACAGCAAAAAAAATAAGGACTCAGGATATTCTCCTAAGTCCTTATTTTTCAGTGGTGCGGATGACAGGATTTGAACCCGTAACCGTCTGATCCGTAGTCAGGTGCTCTATCCAGTTGAGCTACATCCGCAAAAATGATAGGTCAGATTCATGCAAATCAAAAAAAGCCATTATAGGCTGCAAATAATACCAAAAGCATCTATTTGTGTCAAGCCATTTGTCATTCCAAGTCGGGTTTTTTGAGATCTGTAATGCGAATGGCCAGGTTATCACCCACAACGACCACTTCACCACGCCCAAACAAACGATTGTTCACCATAATTTCCATGGGTTGTCCCGAAAGTTTTCGGGTTTCAACGATAGATCCTTCGCGCAAGTTCAGAATTTCTCGAATCGGCAAATTGACCCGTCCCAGTTCAATGGAAATTTTGAGTGGCACATCGCTAAAGCGATCTACATTTTTTTCGCCAATAACCGATTGGCCCAAAATCTGTTGAAATTGCAACATCGATACATTTTCAGAACTGTCATGTTCACCAGGCTCATTTCTATCTGCGGGCGATTCTTGAGGCATGGAATGATCCTTTCATTTTGAAGGATATCAGGGTGTTGCCCCAGCGTTTGACTCTGTTAATTGGGCCTCATCGGTTACGATGTGGCTCAGTTCGGCGAGCAATTCGAGTTTGGATAAGGAACCCCGAAAGGTTTGAAGTAATTTGCCGTCTTTAAAAACCTGGCAACCGGGAATCACAAAAATTTTCTGCTGTTCCGTAATTTCGCCTTCCTGGTCTGTATTGACTTTAAAAATGGACATCTTGCCCTGGACTTCGTTGGCAGCCGTTTGAATCACGTCGTCCATTTCATGGCAGGACTTGCACCAAGGGGCATAATAATAGATCATCGACAAGCCCTTGGCATTTAACACCTGTTGGGCGAAGGTATCTCTGGTTACGTTTTGAATATCGGGCATGGTTAATAGAGAAAAATATTGTCTTCTGAAGGGTGAGTTCGGGTTTGCAGTTTGCGCAGTTTTTCGATTTCGGAATTGGTATCGTATAACTTCTGCGATAGAATCTTAACCAGATTCAAAAGTAATTTTCGGCAAATGGTCCCATCGGCCAAAAAAAGGTTAATAAGGTCTTCTTTTTTAATCTGAAACCCCATTGCGTTTTCCATGCAGATGACATCTGCCGAACGGGGCTCATTGGTGAGAACGCCCATTTCTCCCACCAGGCCGATGGCTGGGATATAAGCAATATCTTGACCGGTCGGTGCGCGGGCAAGCAAACGTCCATCGAGCAAAATAAACATGCCATCGCTGGGGGTTCCAAATTTATAAAGCATTTCGTCTGCTGTGAGGCGGCGGAAGTTACAAAGGCTATAGATTTTGGCCAGTTCTTCATTGGTCAAACGGTTAAAAATGGGAATAGTCTGAAGATGGTGAATGATTTGTTGATCCATGTCAGAAGCCATGTGAATACTCCCTTTCTTTTTGTTTTACTTTTTAATAGTAAATAAAATATGGTTATAGGTCAACTAACTATAATTTTCAGGTAACAAACTTGAATTCTCGACGATTGACAATGGTTAAAAATGCGTTTGCACGTTCCACCCCACACCAATAGAGTCACCTTATGTGAAATGTTAACGTTCAACGTTCTAATGTGTTTTCAGGTCCATCGTCAGTTTCACGTATTTCCAATATTTAATCTGAAGATCTATATATTGGAGGCAATAAGGACTTTTGGGTTGCAGTTTTTGGCGGAATTTAACATCATGAAAGGTAAAAACCAATCACATAGAGGGGGGTTCTGATATGGCATTTCATCTGCGCGACAATCGACCCATGACAGTTCGTGGGCAGATGGTTTTAACGGTGGGAAATGATGAAGGAGATTTAAGAGGGCATGACGACCGCGTTTTGCAAGCCGGTCTGGACTATCTACAGCGTTTAGGAGGCGGAACACTCCAGGTGCTTCCGGGAATTTTTGACATGAAAAATGCCCTGTATTTGCATTCGGGTGTTACATTGCGGGGATCGGGTGAAAAAACAGTGTTGAAAAAGACCCCCAGTGTGTGTGTGCCTTTGTTGAAAGATTCTGATTGGTATGAAGCCCGGGTGATGGTGGAAGATACAACCGGGTTTGTGCCCGGATGTGGGATCATGCTGCGGTCTTACGATGAAAAGCGATTAACGGGCGTGGTTCGGGCAACTGTGACGGCCATTGAAGGAAACATTCTGGATCTGGATAAGCGGTTGTTGAAAAATTTCTGGTTGGGAGATCGGGCAACGGCTTCAACGTTGTTTCCCATTTTAACGGCAAATGAAGGCACAAATGATGTGCATGTGGAAAATATCGTGCTGGACGGCAACCGCGACAACAATGAAGAGATCAACGGCAATTATTCGGGGGCTGTGTTTATTCAAG
>CAXNEV010000415.1:0-3769 GCA_964200925.1 Candidatus Latescibacterota bacterium
TCGGGCCTAAGTGCAGTGTGAATCCAAGCGGGGTGGCCGGCAAAAAATAACCCGTATATTGGGTAAAATCGACCCACGGAATCGGAATCAACTGCACGGGTTGTTCCATAAACGCGCCCGTAATGGCCGGCACCGCCACATAAATTAACCCCCACACCACACCAATGACTGCCCCAATCGAAAACACCCGCCATTTCCAGGTGTGTTCGCCACTGCTTTCTTCGGCCAATGCCATGGCCCCTTGTGCATTAATGGGTGCAAACGGAAACGGCAGTTTTTCATAATCAGATGTAATGCGAAACAGCACATAACTGGCGGTAAAATAGGCAATGCGCCCCATAATCATGCCCAGCACCAGAAAGGCAATGGGCCAAAACCAGTCGGGATGAAAAAACGTGCGTTCAAGAATGGCTTCAGAATTTGCCGGTGGGGCATACCACCACAACTTCTCCATCATTTTCTGAATGCCAAATTGAACAGCCGCTGGGGATTGCACAAAATACTGGTTCCACAACAGCCCTTCAAATGCACCCGACTCGCGGTTGATCAGCGAACTGGTCACATAATAAAGCAGGTAAATTTCCTGTCGGCGCAACGTGGTAAACGACCGTTTGGCCAGTTCAATAAACAAAATAATGGTCACCCACTGGGCCGCCGCGCCACTGGATCCACCAATCATCAACTCCAGATAAATATTTCCCGGCACCATAATAATAGACACAAAAAGCGCCCCGATGATGGTTTTGATATTAAAACCATCCACAAACTCTTTGGGCGTTTCCAAAAGGTCCCGGTATTCTTCTATTTCCTGAAACTGAGAGGTTTTGTTTTTCTTTCTCAGCCGATCGACAAGCCCCATGAAATTCTGCCACCGATTAACGTTAAAACGTTTTAGCGTTCCATGCACTCTTTTATTTTTGTTTGCCTTCGGCGACCTACTTTTGTAACGACACAAAAGTAGGCAAAAAGTCGTTCCCTCAAATGCCGGGAGGGCTAATTTTCCGCGAATATCCCCACAGGATGCACCCGATCAAATGGCCTGTTAGCGATGGAGGCGTTTTGCAATATGTTGCTAAACGGAAAAGCGCGGAAAATCACTGCTGTATTGCGTGTTTATTGAAGGTGGGTATTGCAGGTATGGATATCCTGTAAAGATGCGATAAACTTTAGATGCCGACAGTTTTTTAAATTGCCGCTTTTTCCTCGGCCAACATGTTTTGGCCTTTTTCCGTATAACGCGCCCGATTTTGCGGATCAACTGTGCGCCAGATCAAAAACTGTTTGCGCAATGCATTCATGAAACCCTGATTCACACGGCGCCAGGAAGCCGCATCACCGCTTAAACGATCAATTGTCAGGGTCATTGTAAAAATATGGTGTTGACCCGTGGGCACAGCCTCAAAATGCACCTGCTGGCTCACGCCCAGATCATAAGGGGCCAGCCAGATGGTCGTATCTATGCTATACCCCTGTCCTGTGGGCGTTTCTACAGATCCAAAACGCGTGCCATCGGTATAAAACGTCCCCATTGACTCACCCGAATGCGACTCAAAATAATCAACCAGAAAAACCGATAACCCAAACACATCGTTACCGCCCACTGTAAATGGGAACTCAAATTGCCAGTGATCGCCGTCGGGGGAAGGCAATTTCCAGCGCCGTGTGATATCGGGCACCGCCATCAAAGATGCCTGGCGGGCCGGATACAAAGAGGACAACAGCACCACAACCATCACCAGCGCAGATGAAATAACCGTTGAAAGGGCCGAATAATTCAGCGTGAAACCCGACAGCCAGCCTTGCCACAACAACACTTTGGCCACCGCCTGCCCCACCAGGTAACCCGATACCGTGCCCAATACTGCATACACACATGCTTCGGCGATAAACAAAAAAGAAATGTGAATGGGCGCCAGCCCCACCGACGAATAAATGCCAATTTCGCGAAATCGCTCATGCACCGATCCCATCATGGTGTTCAACACAATTAAAGCCGCCACCAGAATGGGAATAAACAGATTGGACAACCCGCGCAGCGACGTGTTGCCCAAAGAACTGTAGACCATTACCCGAATGCTGCCATCGGCTTGCGGAATGCCCGCAAATAATACCACCGACAACCGCGACAAATAGTCTTTGACCTGCTGATCCACACCCACTTCCCGGTGAAACCGCACCGCCACCGATTGCAGGGGGCTGCCCACTTCGCGCAGTATCTGATAGGGTATAATCACAATTTCATCTGGATCGAGATGTTCAAATGGCATAATATCAACTTCGGGCTGCTCCAAACCCTGTTTTTCCCGGCTTTCTTGCTGGCTCATGCGAGAAACTGCTTCTTCATCTGTCAGTTGAAAATCTGCCGGACTCAAAATTTCGCCATCCAGATCGGGATGTTTGCGCATTTTTTCGGCATCCATGATGCCCACCACACGCAACTGCTTGCCAAACAAACGCACAAATTTTTTATCCATATCCTCGGCGGTCACACCCAGCAATTTTGCCGTTTTTTGGGGCAATATACACGCAAATTCATCCCCTTTAAACCACCGCCCGGCGCTGAGCAATGTGTCGATGTGCGTCACCATGGGCTCTTCGGCAGTCATGCCCAAAACGCCCAACACCTTGGTGGATTTGCCAACCGTTTCAATGGGCGTTTTCTTTTGATCGCGTGTAAAATACCAGCTTCGTGGCGCCACCACACCTGCCTGGGCAAAATTGACCCGTGCATAATCGTATGCCGTTTCTTCCAAAGGCCCCCAGAATTTGCTGCGAATCAACATGCCCGGATACGTGCCTTTGGTATCTAAGGGCAATTGGTGAAATTGCAAAGAGGACTTAATGGATGTAAATGACAGCACTGTAAACGTCAACAAAACCAATGTGACAAATGTCAACCACGTGCGCAATTTGCGGCGTTTCATGTTGGCAATGCCCAGTTGAAAAGCCGCCAAAGACGCACTTACCCGGCCCACATCGGTATCGTGCAACAAAACCTCGGCATTGCGCAACCGCCGAATGTTTTCATTAAAACGGCCGGCCACAATCGAAATGACAAACAACGCCAATGCCAGAATGATAAAGGCCAGCAAAATTACAAACGGACTCGACAAATCAAAAGCCGGATGCACCTGGGACAAAAATATCCAGATGACAACAAACACTCCGCCAAACCCCAAAATCTGCCACCGAATATCTGCAAATGTAAACACCAACCGCTCGACAAAATAGGCGCATGGAATAACCAGAATCATAAAAAAGATGATGCCGCGCACCACATCGTTCTGCGTGTCTTTCACATCGGGATAGGCCCGCGATTCAATGCCCATGCCCGCACGAGTGTGTTTGACAAAATTATCCCACCGATGATCCACCCTTGCCTGTTCGGCCAGGTCCAGATGCATTTTGGCCTGGGCGTGCAAATCGTCGAGCCGCTGGTTTTCGATGGCGTAATTTTTCAATTCGCGAATGCGCGCTTCATTTAAAATCCACATATCTTTGGCCGCGCGAAACGACGTGCGCACAAACGATCCGTGTTGCAACGTGGCCAACCCTTCGCCCCGTGCGGCTTCTTCATTTTCTGCGCTGTGTGCATTCAACAGTAAATAACGCACGCCAATCACACCCGACCGCATGGCAATTTTCACTTTTTCGCCCGGTGTGGTAAACACCACACCCACCGGTTCATCGGGGCCAAATCCAATGGCATATCCATATTCCTGCGGTGCCGTATTGCCAGGTCCATAGATGCTGATTTGAGACAGTTTGG
>CAXNEV010000416.1:0-3751 GCA_964200925.1 Candidatus Latescibacterota bacterium
TTGCCCCAGGAGAAAGCACCGGCATGCACCGCCATCAACACACCTATTTTTATGTGGTTATTGGTGGGGGTCACCTGCAAGGTGTCAGTGCCGACGGCAAAAAAGGAGAACCGCGCGCCATGCAAGACGGCGACGTGCGTTGGCGAGAGGTAAGTGGAGAAGATGTTCACGAAGCCATCAACGCAGGTTCGATCCCCTGGCGCAACATCATTGTCGAGCTTAAACAATAGCCGATGGCCTGCACTGTGTCACAAAAACGCCCAATGGTTTGCACCATTGGGCGTTAATTTTATTGAACGTAAAACCCATTCTGCTTGCGACAGAGTCGGGATTTTAATTCCCCAGTCCCAGGTCGATCATTTTAGGCCCATCGGTGATATAGTCATCCGTTTTCAGTTCATCCAGTTCTTTGAGCCGTTGGGTAACGGTGGCAATGCGTTTCACTTCGCGTTCAATGGCCAGCAATCGGTCTCTGGTTTTGTCGCTAAACGGTTCTTTAGACATCAACAACAACTGTGCCGACCCCAAAATGGTCGTCAGCGGATTGTTGATTTCGTGATTCACCGTAATGGCCGTCTCTTTTACGGCCTGCAACCGCTCGGTCACAATCTCGGCTTCTCGCAACTCCATTTCCAAACGCACGCGCTCGGTCACATCTTCACACACCTGAATGGCCCCAATGACCTGCCCATTCTGGTTTTTCAGGGGTGTCACATCCACTGAAAGAATCAAATCGCCATCCGATGTTTTGTAATGCCGGCGAGATTCTCTATAGGCTTCACCTTTAACCAACACCGTTTCTGTAATTTTTGACCACATCTCAGCAGAGTCAATGGGCACCAGTTCCGATACGGGCATGCCAATGGCTTCCACCCAACTCAACCAGATGCCCAACCGCTGCAAAAACCCCCCCTGCGCGCGGTTCATATTGGTAATGCGCATATCGCGGTTGAGCACAATCACACCCAGTTGGATATTGTTCAAAATATCCTCTAAAAAACGCCGCGCCGTCTCTCGCGTTTCTTCAAACTGCATTTGCTGTGTAACATCGTGCAACATCACGACAAAATGGCGATTTTCACCCCGATCCAGTGCCCCCACAGTCACTTCATAAGTGCGCCCCCCACGCGTCCATTTAAACAGGGCATCACTGCCGGGGCGTTGCAAACGTTCCATCGTGTCATTTAATTGTGAAACCAATATCCCCTCTTGATGCAGAACTTCACACAGTGCGTGCAAATCGCCCTCGGTAACGGTGCGTTCCGGGCGCAATCCGAAAACAGAAAACCCCTTCTTGCTGCAAGCAAGTGGGGTCAATGTGCGATCGAGCAAAACCATCGCACACGGGACAAACATCAATGTTTTGGGGTTTAAATCCACAGCCACCTCAATCACCGAATGAAATCGCGCATTTCATCAATCATTTCATCCATAATATCGCCCAAATCATTCACATCCAACCCCATCACCTTCATCGCTTCTTCCGACAAAATGGGAATGCGCCGATCTCCCCCTGAACCAAACCCTTCGGCACGCACCAGAATATCGGCCAGATGCACAATGCCTGTGCGCATGGCATGCGTGCGCCGGGGGTGAAAATCGTGATGATACATAATCGGCTCAACAAGCTGGCCCGGCAATTGCCATTTCTCCAACAACCAGCCACCCAATGTGGCGTGGGTAATTTCCATTACTTCTTGTTCGGCTTCATAAAAAAGCATATTGCGCGTTTCAACCAGGTGTATCACCGGGCCAAACACTTCTTTCACATGGGCTTCTAAAACCACTTTGCCCAAATCGTGCAACAACCCGGTCACACTGATTTCTTCGGGATCGTCCAAATCCAAAAATCGGCCAATAATGCCACACGTGCGCGCACAGGCCAGAGAATGCTGCCACAATCCGGCCATCGAATTTGACATCATGTCGAGCACCGACGTGGATAACACCAGTGTTTTTACCACATTAAAACCCAACAGTACCATGGCATGTTGAATGGTAGAAATCGGTTGTGAAAACCCGTAAAATCCCGAATTCACCAGCTTGAGCACCTTGGCCGACAACACCTGGTCTTTTTCGATTTCTCGGCCCACTTCAGCAGCCGTTGTATCTGGATCATCAAGCATGCGCGTAATGCGCGCAACAGCTCCAGGCAATGTGGGCAAAGACGTTACTTTTTCAACCAGACGCCGCATGTCGCTTCGATCCATCCCCATAACCCTCACTTGCCCTTTTGCTGCAACAAATGCTCGCGGGCCGTTTTTTTAATGGCCATCATCAAAATATTGTGTTCCAACTCTTCAAAGCGAAAATCGAGATCTTCAAGCAACTGGTTTAAGGTTTTGGGCGGCGGCGCATTGGGATCATGTCCTTCCACAATTAACTCGCGCACCCCCAGACGCCGCAACTTGTCGATCATCGACAAAGACAGTTTTGCCCCCTTGGGCAAAATGACCATGCCCCGCTCGTTTTTGACCGGCTGGGCCACTTCATCACCGGATTTTGCTTTTTCCAGAAAAATTTGTCTCATAATTTTTTATTCCGCCAAAAACGATGAAGACCAGACCTGTTTAAAATGCTTTTTTGCCCAGGACAATGGCGTTTGCATCAAAGCATTAAACCCGCCCCAGGTCCAGCGTATGGGGCGTGGTCGTCCACTGGTCGTTTCAAAAATTTTCTGCCGATCCCCATCGGGCACCTCAATGGTTTTGCCCATTTCGATCAGTTTGCGTTCGTAATCAAACGACACCATCGCTTCCATGTGAGCGCCCAGTTTATCAGATTCTTGCAACACCGTTTGTTCACACACCGTATGGGTTTCAATTTTGAGAAAAGCCTGCACCCAGTTTGAAGGCACCTGCCCTTCGGAAACCGTGGCTACCGCCTGAACCTGTTGTTTGTGATTGAGCACTCCGTATGTGCGGCATGTCAATGGGCGAACAGGATGAATGGAACACCCTCCGACTTCCGTTAAAAAAGGACACCGTCGGGGGCGCTCATCCGTGAAGGTCAACAATTCGCGCTGCCGATCCGCATCAAAATGCGTGCGCACATAATCGACAATGTTCAAATACTCAACCGCATAAAGCGGATACATTGTGGCAAAATCTGCGTCAACTTCAACTTGTGTTAATTCACAACACTGGCCGGGGCGATTGCAGTTTTGACAAGACACACCTGGAACCTGTGCATACAAAACATGCAGTTTTGTATGCACACTTTTGGGCAACAAAGGCTTCGGCCCAACAGGAGCAATTGCCAACAAAGAATCGCTCACTTTTTGATACTCTTTTTGGCAGCCTTTTTGGGTTCTGGCATCACAATATTGTAAAACGCATGGCGGCCCGGATACACCGCAGATTCGCCCAATTCTTCTTCAATGCGCAACAACTGATTGTATTTGGCAATGCGGTCTGAACGCGATGCCGACCCCGTTTTAATTTGACCGGCGTTGGTGCCCACGGCAATATCGGCAATGGTGGTATCTTCGGTTTCGCCCGACCGATGCGAAATGACCGCAGTATAACCTGCGCGTTTGGCCGTTTCAATGGCATCCAGTGTTTCGGTTAAGGTGCCAATCTGGTTCACTTTCACCAGAATGGAATTGCCAACATTGCGCGTTATGCCCTCTTTCAATCGGGCTGTGTTGGTAACAAACAAATCATCGCCAACCAGTTGCACCTTGTTGCCCAATGCCGCCGTTAATGCTTCCCAACCGGCCCAATCATCTTCGGCCAAACCGTCTTCAATA
>CAXNEV010000417.1:0-3741 GCA_964200925.1 Candidatus Latescibacterota bacterium
AGATGCGGGATTGCGCAACGATGTACGCTTTTTGGGTGCGCTGGTGGGTGAAGTGCTCGAAGAGCAAGGGGGTTCCCATTTGTTTAACATCGTGGAATCGGCGCGTGTGGCAGCCATTCAACGGCGCGAAGAAGAGCCAGGGGCTGGCAGCACACTGTCACGGCTGGTCAGCTCACTGGATGCACACGATGCCGGGGAACTTGTGCGGGCTTTTTCGATTTATTTTCAGGTGGTCAATCTGGCCGAAAAAATTCACCGCATTCGGCGCAGTCGCGACTATTTGCTTTCGGGGGCAGGGCCGCAACCGGGCGGATTGGAAGACGCCCTGCGCAAACTGGCACACGATGGGTTGAATTGGGAAGATTTGCAAAATTTGCTGGCAACTTTGTGCATAGAACCGGTGTTTACGGCCCATCCCACAGAGGCCACGCGCCGCACCATTTTGGAAAAACACTTGCGCATTGCCCAGCGTTTGGGAGATCGGTTAAATCCGTCGCTTGTGCCTCGCGAAGACCGCGCAATTGTTGAACGCATCCGCATGGAAATCACCTCGCTGTGGCAAACCGAAGAGCACCCATCTTCTCGGCGCACGGTGAGCAACGAACTGGAGCATGTGCTGTTTTATATCACGGATATTTTATATCAAATTATTCCGGCATTTTACGAGACTTTTGAAGAAACCCTCGCGCAAGTTTATGGCGATGGAATTCGCGATATCGACATGCCGTCTGTGATTCGGTTTTCATCGTGGGTGGGGGGTGACATGGATGGCAACCCCAATGTCTCGCACGAAACCATTCAGCACACCTTGTCGCAACATCGCACCCTCATTTTGCAAAATTATCGACAGGAAGTGCGCGTGTTGTATCGCCAATTGAGCCAATCGCGGTCTCGTGTTGCAATAGGCGATGACGTGATGGCCCGCATTGGGATGTATCAAAAAATGCTGCCCGATGGGTTTGCGGCCCTTCCTGTGCGCCATCAAAACATGCCGTATCGCGTATTGTTGCACCTCATGCATGGCCGGTTGGATGCCACCGAGCGGGATTTGCCCGGACAATATGAAAGCGCCGAACCCTTTGTGGATGATTTGAATTGCATCGTCAACAGTTTGAAAGCCAACAAAGGGGTTCATGCCGGGTTGTTTTCGGTGCGCCGGTTGTTGTACCGAGCGCGAACGTTCGGATTTCACCTTGCCTCTCTGGACGTGCGGCAAGATGCCTTAACCCATCGGCAGGTGATTGGGCGGCTGTTGGGTGAAGATGCCTGGGTTGATATGCCTGCGGAAAAACGCGCAGATCGATTGCTTTCGATTTTGCGATCAGGTGTTTTGCCCACAGAAGTTGAGGATGTGGATGCAACACGCACCCTGTCTGTTTTTCAGTCCATTGGGGTTTGCCGCCAGCGGTTTGGCATGGAGGCTGTGGGCCCGTACATCATGAGCATGACACAGGATGTGGACGATGTGTACAGCGTATTGTTTTTGGCCCGATGGGCAGGGCTTGTGGCGCAAGATGGATCGGTGCCGTTGGATGTGGCGCCGTTGTTTGAAACCGTGGCCGATTTAAATCGCGCCCCTCAAATTATGAAAAAACTGTTGTCTTGTGAGGTGTATCGGGCCCATTTAAAAGCGCGCAACAATCGCCAAATTGTCATGATTGGGTATTCAGACAGCAACAAAGATTGTGGCATTGTGTCGGCCCGGTGGGCGTTGCAAAAAACCAGTGCGGATCTGGTGCAAGTGATGACCTCTGAAGGTGTGAATTTGACCATTTTTCACGGTCGAGGAGGCACTGTAAGCCGGGGCGGTGGCAAGCTGGAACGCGCCATTTTATCGGCACCGCGCGGCACCGTGCGCGGGCGGTTTCGCGTGACGGAGCAGGGCGAAATTATCAATGCCAAATACGGGCTTCGCGGCATTGCCGTGCACGAATTGGAACAAATGGTGGGTGCGGTGATGCAGGCCACGGCCCTGTCGTCTAAACCAGATGAACGCCCATCGGCCTGGCAGCCGGTGATGGAAACCATGGCACAGGCCAGTCGGCAGGCCTATCGCACGTTGGTGTATGAAAACCCCGATTTTTTTCACTATTTTCGGCATGCCACGCCAATAGATGTCATTGAGCGCATGCAAATCGGATCGCGTCCGGCCTCGCGGCGCAGCCAGATGGGCATTGAAAATTTGCGGGCCATTCCGTGGGTTTTTGCCTGGACTCAAAGCCGACAAATTTTGCCGGGTTGGTATGGATTGGGTGCGGGATTGGCCTTTGCAGTTGAAACACATGGTCGCAATCGGGTGGCCGAGATGGTGCGCAATGATCCGTTTTTGCGCTCATTGCTTGAAGATCTGGAAATGGTGCTGGCCAAAACCGATATGGACATTGGCGCTTATTATGCCGAACTGGCAGGTGAACGGGGTGCATCTGTGTTTGCACATATTCGCGAGGAATATGCGCGTGCGGTTGGTCTGGTGTTAAAACTCAAAGATAATGACCAGTTGCTCGATGATGATCCCACATTGCAGCGCGCGCTTCGTTTGCGCAACCCCTATGTGGATCCGATGAGTTTGTTGCAGGTCGATTTGTTGCGGCGCTGGCGGGCGTCCAATCGGGAAGATGACGATGTGTTTGCCGCCCTATTGGCCACGGTGAATGGCATTGCCGAAGGGTTGCAAAACACCGGGTAACGGAAGGGGGATATGGCTTATATCAGCGGCTGTTGGGACGTACGCCCATGTGCCTGATCGTGGGATAGGCCATTCGGTTTTTTGTGCCCACCTGACAGATTGTTATTTATTGTGCCTGTTTTTTATGCTTTTGTTCGTTTGCTCACAGGAGGATTACATTTTTGACGTCCGATAACATTATTTATCGCGATCGCAAAACGGGTCATCTGTTTACAGAGAAACTCCTTTTTTCCCGCCTTCAGAAGGCGATGGCCAAATCTGCGCTGGTTCGTTTTTTACTCAATGTGTTTCTGAATACACATTTTTTTTGCTGGTTTATTGGCAAATGGCAAGATCGGTCGGCTTCGCGGCAAAACATTGAATCTTTCGTTAAAAAACATGATATCAACACCCGCGAGATCGAATTTCCGTTGTCGCAATACAAAAATTTTAATGATTTTTTTTCGCGAAAACTCAAGCAGGGCATGCGGCCTTTTGAGCCCGATCCCCGTGTGTTTTGTGCCCCGTCTGATGGAAAAGTGATGGTGTATGCACAATTGGAGCAACGCACCCGATTGCCAATCAAAGGATCCTATATTGATATTGTTTCACTGTTAACATCTGAAACACTCGCCTATTCCTATCATGGCGGGTCTGCACTCGTGGTGCGGTTGGCCCCTTATGATTATCATCGTTTTCACTTTCCCGTTTCGGGCACGGCTTTAGAAACACAATTCATCGATGGTCGATATTACCCGGTTAATCCGCTGGCACTTGTTTTAAAACCTGATCTGTTTGCGCACAACAAACGCGCCGTCACTTTTTTTAACACCGAATTGTTTGGAAAAATTGCCTATATCGAAGTGTCGGGTTTTGCCGTGGGGCGGTTGATTCAAACCTACCCACCTGGGCCAGTAAAACGCGGACAGGAAAAAGGCTATTTTCAATTTGGCGGATCCACGCTGGTTTTGCTTTTTGAACCCGATGTGATTTTGTTTGATGACGACTTAATACATCATACCACAGATGGTATGGAGGTGCAGGTGCAGGCCGGCACGCGCATTGGGATCAGGCGG
>CAXNEV010000418.1:0-3706 GCA_964200925.1 Candidatus Latescibacterota bacterium
GCCACATAGGAAGGTTTGATGATGTCCAATAACAAACCCATCCCCGCAGCCCCTTGAACTACTTCAGGGGGCAATGTCGATTTTAACCAGAGCGTTTGCATGGTTGCATCAAATGGCCAGAACATTTGCACAAACGGGTATGTTGCAGAAGGAATTGGCCCCAAACGCCAGATAAACTGCCAGAAAATAAAACTGCAAATAAAAATCACAATGATGGTCATGCAGGTCAGCTTGACATAACTGACAAATTTTGTTTTGGTCAATTCCAGTTGTTTGTAGGTCGTCACGGCAGTGCCATGATCGTGCAAAGGCAAGGGGGCAAACCAGATGGCTACACCTTTATACCCGGATAGGAAAATGGCCGCTTCGCGCAAATACGGGATATCGGCCCCATAAGGACTTCCTGTCAGTCCGATCATACGAGCACCGATATAAGAAGAAATGGGGGTGTAAATAAATCCGAAAAAAATCAACCATCCCCAGTGAAACTCTGGCACCAAATACGTGCACAAAATAACAAAACCAATGGTGGCAGTCATCCAGAAAGACAAAGGATATATCAACTTGACATCCCCCCGGCCTTTGGGCAAATCCTCCATGCTGACTTTGCTTGTGTGATGGCCTGTTTTTTTCTTTTCCTGGTGTTGATTCCACAGGGCTTTGATAACCATATAAAACCCGGTTAAAGCAATGACAAAAGCCGTGCCGATTTGAAAGCTCAGCCAGAAGTCAAATCGGTTTGAAATGCCCGCCGGAATCGCCGTCATACCCGGAGACCAGCGCGTCAGAATGCCTTCGCTATACAAAATGGGAGTAATCACCAAATTGCCCAAAACCGACCCAGAGAAAGAACCGACGACCACATAAAATGGCAACACAAATCCAATCAGCACATGCCCCAAATCTGTTGCAATTCCAAAAAGAGCCGCGGGCAAAATGGTTTTGATTTCAGCTGTAAAATCTATAAAAGGAATTGGCAAAATTTGAACGGTTTCAGTCAAAAAGATGCCCGACAGCGTGGGCACCACAATATAAAGCAACCCCCAAATCATGCCAATGCAGGTCCCTGTGCTGAATACACGCCAGCGCCATCCCTCCTGTTTATTTGACGTTTCGGCCAAAGCCGTTGCGCCTCGAGCCTGCACAGGAGCCAATGGGAAAGGCAAACGTTCAATATCACTGGTCACCCGAAACATCACATATCCAAGCGACAAACGAGCCACATTGGCCAACAGTGTCACCAAAAACAAAATGACAACTGGCAAAATCCAATCATGGTGCAAAAACGTGCGTTCGGCATAAACAGGAGAGCTCAATGGTGGCACAAACCATTCGGGCATATATTTGTCTAAACCCTGTGCCGCGGGCGACTGCACCAGATATTGATCCCACACCAACCCGCCAAAAGGGCCGCCATACGTGTGTGCCCCACCGCCCAGTTTGACGCCCACTCCAAGCAATCCACCAGCCACCCAATAAATAACCAGTAACTCCTGTGTTTTCAATCGCACAAACGACCGTTTGGCAATTTCCAAAAACAGAATAATCGTCACCCACTCCGACGCCCCAGCCATGCTTTGCCCTGTTACCAGCCCCAGATAAATGGCGCCGGGCAACATAATCAACCCAACAAAAAATGTTGCCCAGATGGTTTTGATATTAAATCCATCTTCAAACGGGGCGTCTTCAGGCATAATATTTTCATATTGTGCCTGAGTTTCTTGTTTTTGAGTATCTTTCGGTTCGGTTGCCAAGTTTGCCTCCGGAAAAAACCTATAAAAACCCTTTTGCGCCTGTTTGGTAGATTAGGCGATGTTAAACAGTTGTCTCTTCCGGAATTTCTCCGGTTAATATGCGGTGCCCTTCCTGAGCGTAGTTGTATTTCATTTCTCCTGGAATTGTGCGCCACACCAAGAACCGTTTGCGCAATACGTTCAAAAAACCCCGGTTAATGCGTTTCCACGATGCCACATCACCACTCAAACGGTTAATGACCACTTCAATTTTGTAAATATTGTGTTCGCCCGTAGGGATGGCTTTAAGCTGAACGTTCTGACTGATCCCAAGATCATAAGGCGCTAGCCAGGCGGTTAAATCGATATTGTATTGTGGTTCTCCAGCCATATCCACAGACCAGAATCTGACATGATCGGCCACAAAATCACCCACCGACCCTTCCCCATAAGATTCAAACACCCGAGTCAGATACGTATACATGCCCAACACTTCTGCCCCACCCACTGTAAAAGGAAAATCAAAAACCCACCGATCTCCATCAGGTTCGGGAAATTCCCACTTTCGCGTCACATCAGGCACGGCCATATCTGCGGCTTTTTTGGCTGGATAAAGCGTTGACAAAAACACCGTGACCATCACGATCAGTGTGGCTGAAATAGCCGATAGCGAAGAATAGTTGAGTTCTAGCCCCCCCAATAAACCCTGGCTATACAGCACCAGCACCAGCACCTGCCCAATAAGATAACCAAAAACAGCTCCCAAAGTAGCAAACACACCGGCTTCTGCCAAAAACAAAGCCGCAATGTGGTTGGGAGCCAAACCAACGGATGAATAAATGCTGATTTCACGGAAGCGTTCATACACAGATCCCATCATGGTGTTGAGCACAATTAAGGCCGCAATCAAAATGGGAATAAACAAATTGCCCAAACCCGAAAGCGAGGTTGAACCTATAGAACTGTAAACGGTTACTTTTTGATCTATGCCCACAAACATGGTCAAAGACACACGCGCCATAAACTCTTCAATGTCGGCAATAAAATTGGTTTTGAGTTGCCCTTGATCATCTTTAAAATTCGCAATGGCCACAGAGGCCAGCGTGCCGCCAATATCGCGCACATACTGATACGGCACCAGCAACACATTGGTCGATTCCAGATGTGTAAAAGTCTCAATGGGGGCAGCCGCAACCACGCGCGGATCCTGATCCTGGGCATCTGCCAGGTCATCTTTTTCTTTGACGGTGTCAACAGGCGTCAGTTTTTCATCGTCCAGATCTTTGAATTTGTTAAAAGCATCTGAATCCATAATGCCAATAACCGTGAAAATCTGGCCTTGCATTTCAATTTTAGCGGTTCCAGCATCTTCCGGGAAAATGCCCACCAATTCGGCCAAATCGTTTGGCAAGATGCAAACAAATTCCTCACCGGGCTGAAACCATCGCCCGCTCATTAAATAGCGGTCAACTCCCGTAATACTGGGCTCTTCGGGAGTCAAACCCAAAAGGGCATTGACAAAACTGTCTTTGCCGGTTGTAATGCCGACATCAAAA
The DNA here is from genome assembly GCA_964200925.1 of Candidatus Latescibacterota bacterium. GTDB lineage: Bacteria > Latescibacterota > UBA2968 > UBA2968 > UBA2968 > CAXNEV01. Next base: position 3,290 of record CAXNEV010000418.1, read on the forward strand.
TCAATATAGGTTTCTTTGCTGCCCATATCTGCCGAGGTATCTGTGATTCGCGCAAAATTCACATAAGCCCGCTCACCGCGCACTTGCGACATGTACCAGGCCCGAGGCACAATATCGGCACGCCCTTCAAAACCACTGTGCAAATAATTCAATACCGATTCTTGCAACCCGCGCCATGAACGATCCCGCACAAGTGAGCCATCATAAGACGGTTTGTTGTCTCGAGGCAATTTATAAAATTTTAATGACGTTTGAACCGAGGTAAACGACAGCGTTGTAAAGGTCAATAACGTCAGGGTAATGGCCGTTAATCCCGTTCGCAAAGGCCGCTTGCGCAAATTTGAAATGCCCAGAACAACAGCAGCCGATGTGGCGCTTAATCGCCCAACATCGGCCTCGTATGTACCTGCTGAAGCC
>CAXNEV010000419.1:0-3682 GCA_964200925.1 Candidatus Latescibacterota bacterium
ATCGCACTGGATACCGCGGTTGAATGCGGTTTGCATGTCTGGTTACACGATGAATATCGCTATCCAGGTGGTGTGGGCAGCAGTCAAGTTATGTTAGGACATCCCCAATTTATTGCCCAACAACTCACATTTCGAGAAACCGTTGTTCAGGGCGGTCAGCAAGTTGATATGGAATTGCCCTGGGCACCTGTGTTGCTGGCAATTGCCGTGCCGCTCAAACGCGACCGCAGTTTGTGGGAAAACTCCCAGGATATTCGCTCCTACCTTGGCGCCAATCACCGCAGTGCCATTTTTTCAGATGCCTCGTTTACCTATACCACTACAGATCCCGCTCGACGGCTTTATTGGAAAGCCCCGGCTGGCCGATGGCGCGTGCTCGTTTTTCTTCAGGAACCCGCCACTTCTGCTGGTTATCCGGGCTTTTATATTGACAGTTTAAATCCCGAAGCCGTGGCCCATTTGCAGCAAACCACACAACAACCCTACATAGATCGAGCAGGCCAGCATCTGGGCACAACCCTGATGGGCATTTTAACCGGCGAAAATCGCACCTCATCCAATCGACTGCCCTGGTCGCCTGTATTGCCGAGCTTTTTCCAGGCACGGCACGGATATGCTATTATTCCTTGTTTACCCGCCCTGATCACAGGATTTGGCCCTAACACAGCCCGCATTCGATACAATTATTATCAAACCCTGGGGGAATTGCTTCAAAAACACCACAACATCCTTCAGGCCCGATGGTGTAAACAGCACGGATTGTTTTATGCCAGCAACTTGCCGGCTTCGCGAAATGCGTATCGGATAGGTGTGCCGATTATAGGGGCCAAAGCCGGATGCGAAAAAACAGGAACCGATCCAGGAAAAGGATATGCACAAAACCCTACGGCGTTTCGCCAATCGCCTGGGTTTGCCGCTTCATTATCCGTGCAAACCGGAGCAGACCGGGTGTTAAACACCTGTTTTGATCAAAAAGGATGGTCACTGACTTTGCAGGACATGAAAACCCAGCTTGATGTTCAGGGTTTGCAAGGAGCCAATTTTTTTGCGCCACAGGGGTTTTTTTATACCCTTGACGGATTGCGCAAACACGCTGCATTCCCCTCGCAATTTCATCAAAATCCCTATTGGAAACACTTCCGCCTGTTGTCCGACTATGCCGGGCGTTTGTCCTATGCCCTCAGCCAGGGGCAATCGGTTGCCGACATTGCCCTGCTTGATCCGGTAACCAGCCTGTGGACCCATTTGGCCCATCCCGATCAAGACTGGGCTTATGTGGGCAATGACAGTGAAGAAAATATGCTGGCACAGCGCATGATTTCCGATTGGAACTACATTATCCAGGCCTTGAGAAATATGCAGCGTCCTTTTGATTTTTTAGATCCTGCATTATTTTCCGAGGCCAAAATTGTCGACCGGCAAATAATGGTTGGCAAAGCCCGGTATTCAACTATTATTATGCCACCCATTGCCAATCTCGAACGCGAGGCATTCGATTTTTTGCGCGAATTTATCAATGCAGGAGGGCAGGTCATTGCCCTGGGTTTATTGCCCATTGAAGATATTCAGGAAGGACCATCGGTGGTAGATGCTTTTTGCCGTTTAACCGACATGGAACCTGGACGCATGATTCGAGATTATACGGGCCACGAACTGGGTGTGCATTTGGTGCAACGCGGCGGATTTTATTTGATTCGCACCGGTGGTGCTGTGGCAAAAAATCGCGGAGCCGATATGCTGTCTCACATTCTTGATGAAACGCTGCCAAGGCGCGTGCGCATACAACCCGACGACAAAAACCGCCATCTTATTCATCACCACCACCGCACAGATGGCAAACTGAATATTTATTTTTTTACCAATACCGCCGCCAGTGAAACAACCGCACATATTCAGATTCAAGCCCCACAGAAAAATAACAAAATAGAACGTTGGGATCTGGAAACCGGAAAACTTACCCCCCTGAAGGCCGAACGCTCTGGCAATCAAATGATCCTCGATTTGCCTTTTGAACGACAACAATCTCATCTGCTTGTTGTTTCAGAAGGCAAGTCAGAACTTTCTGACATAGAACCGCGCGAAACCTTGACCATAGATCTCAAAGGATCGTGGAAAATTGAGCAGGAAGAAGACAATGCGCTGCGCATTGACAATTTTAAAATGCAGTTGGATCTTCAAAATCGCGGCATCAAACAGGGTTGGCATAAACCCGATTATGCCGATAACAGGTGGCCGGAAAACAGCCCCAAACCGATGATTGAACAACTGCGCACCTTGCCCTCTCAAAATCTGCCGCTTCAATTGGCCGAAAGCGGAAATGATGCGCATGTAAAGTTGCCCCTGGTGTGCTGGTATCGGGCCACCTTTGCGGCCGATGTGGTGCCATCCAAACTGGCCCTGGTGATGGATCGCAATGCCGTTTTGGGCGATTATCAAATTTATATCAACGGGTCTCGCCTGCCCAGCAATGCGTTTCGCCCCACATTCCGCTATGACCACAACAATGTGACCTGTGCCGTTGGACGCCGCGTGAACAAAGGCAAAAACGTGCTGGCCATAAGGGTCGAGATCGGCAATTTGAACGATGGATGGGTAGATGCGCTCTATTTGTATGGGCGCCATCAAGTCAAATCGTGGCGCAGTCGTTTTTTGCGTTTGACTGCCCCGCCAGAAAAAGGCCCTCTCAACGACCTAAATGCCCTGGGTTTGCCATTTTATGCGGGAACCGTTATATATACCCGAGATGTTACATTCAAAACTCTGCCCAAAACCAAACAGTTTGAACTCAACCTCGACAAATTGCTCAAAGATTTTGACGATATCATCGAATTGCAAATCAACGGGCACACGTTGGGCGTAAGGGCCTGGGCTCCCTACATTTGGACAGGTGACACAGCCTGGCTTAAAAAAGGCAAAAACCGCGTTGTTTTTCGCATCACCAACACCCTGTGCCGACTGTTAACGGGGCACCCTTTTCAAGTGCGCAACAGCCGTAAACCACCTGCTAAATAAGAAAAGGAAAAAGAGCTCACGTCTTTTTTGTCCGGTTTGACAAAATAAAACAACCCGGCCTGGCAATGCCAGGCCGGGTTGTTTTGTGATAAACAGTTTTTAAGCCACCAGTGCTTGTTCGATCGCATCAACACCTTCTGTTTCAGGTTGTGTGGGAAAAAGGGAAGGAGCCATAAAGGTTTGTCGAGAACCTTGGAGAAATTCGTCAACATCGTTAAAAAAGGAGGTAATTTCATCGGCAACCATCGCTGTAAAATCAACTGCTTCCTGATCGGTTACCCCAAATGCCGCTTTCACGTCGTTCAAAAAATCACCTAAAGTATCTTGTACAAAACCTTCTGTATCGGCTAAAATGCGGTCAACCTCGTCAAAAAAAGACTGCAAAGCCGCACCCGATGCGGCCAACCCATCAACCCCGTTCAGATACTGATCGAGGGTATCTTCATTTTGAGCCAGCGTTTCGGACTGTACGTTAAATTGTTTTAAAAATGAAAAATCGAGTGAAATTTCAAATTCAAAGCGCCGCGACACCTGTTGCCCGGTTGATTCTAAATGCTGTCCCGTTTCAGATGACAGGTGCTGTGACAGGCTGCGGGTGCGTTTAAAAAACAAATCGGTTTGAAAACGGCGCACCTCCTGATAACTGCCACTTTGATCTCGTTTGGCAGCC
>CAXNEV010000420.1:0-3677 GCA_964200925.1 Candidatus Latescibacterota bacterium
TACGATAAAATTGTGGGGGATATTTAAAAATCGACGATGGATTAAATTGCGTTTGCACGTTCTAACGTTCAACGTTCTAACGTATTTTCATACTGATCGGCAAGTTTTCTGAACGCATTTTGGGAAGGATATCAGGCGTGGCAATTACAATGGATATTTCTGTTGTACCGGATGCAACCGGGCACTTTGGGCCTTACGGCGGGCGTTATGTGCCCGAAACGCTGATGGCTTTGCTGGAAGATCTGGAGGTGGCCTACACAAAAGCAAAGGCCGATCCGGCATTTCAAGCGGAATTGGATCAGTATTGGCGCGAGTTTGTCGGGCGTCCAACACCATTGTATTTTGCCCAAAGGCTTACGCGGGAATTGGGTGGTGCAAAAATTTATTTAAAACGCGAAGATCTGGCACATACTGGTGCGCACAAGATTAACAATACTATGGGGCAAATTTTGCTGGCAAAACGCATGGGCAAAACGCGCATCATTGCCGAAACGGGTGCCGGGCAACACGGGGTGGCCACGGCCACGGTGGCGGCCATGTTTGGTTTGGAATGTGAAATTTACATGGGCACCGAAGATATGGAACGACAAGCGTTGAATGTGTTTCGCATGCGCCTGTTGGGCGCGAAAGTAACCGGTGTAAGTTCGGGCAGTTGCACGTTGAAAGATGCCATTAACGAGGCCATTCGCGACTGGGTGACTCATGTGGATGATACGTTTTACATTTTTGGCTCGGTTTTAGGGCCGCATCCTTATCCGATGATTGTGCGCGATTTTCAGCGGGTGATTGGCGTGGAAGCACGCGCACAAATTTTGCAAAAAGAAGGGCGGTTGCCCGATGCGCTGGTGGCCTGTGTGGGGGGCGGCAGCAATTCAATCGGGTTGTTTCACGCGTTTTTGCCCGATGCGGATGTGCGTTTAATTGGTGTGGAAGCCGGTGGATATGGCATTGCTTCGGGAAAACATGCGGCCCGCTTTCATGGCGGAGACCTGGGCGTGTTGCATGGGGCGTGCATTTATTTGCTACAAGATGCCGATGGGCAAATTGCACTGACGCATTCGGTATCGGCTGGGTTGGATTATTCGGGCGTGGGGCCTGAGCATTGTTTTTTGCGCGATCAGGGGCGCACCGAATATACGTATGCAACAGATGATGAAGCGCTCGAAGCCTTTCAAATGTTGAGTCGTACAGAGGGAATTATTCCGGCGCTGGAAAGTGCACACGCGGTGGCGCATGTATGTAAATTGGCACCCGAACTGGGCAAGGACAAAATAGTGATTGTGAATTTGTCGGGGCGCGGCGACAAAGATGTGCAACAGGCGGCAAAATTTATCCGTGGATTGGAATGACGTGATTGTGAGACTTGCAGGGTTGGGACTGGGACTTAAGCGCTTAGAAACGAAAGTGATTGTGGATGACGCGGATTACAAAGCGGTTTGGCGATCTCAAAATGCGAGGTCAAAAGGGATTTGTCGTTTATATCACGGCGGGTGATCCCGATTTGAAAAAAACGCACCAACTGGTGTTGGAACTGGATAAACAGGGGGTGGATATCCTGGAACTGGGCGTGCCCTTTTCGGATCCGCTGGCCGATGGGCCCGTGATTCAAGAGGCATCACAGCGGGCGCTAAAAGCTGGTGCAACATTAGAAGGGGTGCTGTCTCTGGTGCAGGCTTTGCGACAAGAGACCGAAATCCCGATTGTGTTGTTTACTTATTACAATCCCATTCATCGATATGGTGTGGAGCGTTTTGTGAACCGTGCGGCAGATGTGGGGGTGGATGGGGTGTTGATGCTCGATTTGCCACCGGAAGAGGGCCACGAGTATAAATCTCTCATGGATGAACGAGGCATAGATACCATTTTTCTGGTGACGCCCACCACACGCGATGCGCGCATGGGTTTGCTGGCTTCCAAATCAACCGGGTTTGTGTATTATGTGTCGCGCACAGGTGTGACGGGTGAACGCGATACGCTATCCGACACCATTCAGAGCAAAGTGCTGGCCATTCGGAAACACACGGATGTGCCGATTGCGGTTGGGTTTGGCATTTCGCAACCCGAACAGGTATTGGCTGTGGCAAAATATGCCGATGCGGTGGTGGTGGGCAGTGCAATTGTGCGGCGCATTGGACAACATGGGCACGATGCCGACCTGGTGGCAAAAGTGGGCGATTTTGTAGGCGCACTGGTTAAACCGCTGCGCGAGGGAAACAAAGATGGATAAGGGGTTAGATGATTGGCGCAAACAGATTGATGCGTTAAATGAACAGATCCTGCTGTTGCTGAATGAACGCGCCCAATGTGCCTTGGCGGTGGGCCAATTGAAACGCCAGGCGGGTTTACCCCTGTATGCCCCAGAGCGAGAAACGGCCATTTTTAACCGATTGAAAGAATTAAATGCGGGTCCGTTGAACCACGAGGCTGTGCAGCGCATTTTTCGGCAGATCATGGACGAATCTTTAAGATTGGAAGAAGACCACTGCGGACAATAATATAACAAGAGGAATTTGCAATGAGTTTCACGCGAATACGCCCCCTTCCGAGTCCGGAAGAGATTCAGGCATTATTGCCGGTACCAAAGGAATTGCTGCCGATCAAAGATCAAAGAGATACCGAGTTGCGGGCGATTTTTGAGCGCAAGAGCGATAAATTTCTGGTGATTATTGGGCCGTGTTCGGCACACAATGAAGATGCAGTATGTGAATATGTGAACCGATTGGCCAAATTGCAGGAGGCTGTGTCTGATAAATTGTTGCTGGTGCCGCGCATTTATACCAACAAACCGCGCACCACCGGTGAAGGGTATAAAGGCATGGCCCATCAGCCCGATCCAGAAGGTGAGCCAAATATTGTGGAAGGCATTCAGGCCATTCGCAAAATGCAGATTCGCGCTTTTCAAGAGTCGCATTTAACAGCAGCAGACGAAATGTTGTATCCATCCAACTTGCCGTATGTGGAAGACATTTTGAGTTATATCGCTGTTGGGGCACGGTCGGTGGAAAATCAGAATCATCGGCTCACGGTGAGCGGAGTGGATGTGCCGGTGGGCATGAAAAATCCGACAGGTGGTGATCTGGATGTGATGTTTAATGCCGTTTATGCGGCACAGATGCCGCATGTATTTGTTTACAATGGCTGGGAAGTGAGCACCTCAGGCAACCCGTTGGCGCATGCGGTATTGCGCGGTTTGACTCTGGGGGGGCGCAGTTTGCCAAATTATCACTTTGAAGATCTGACGTATATTTCTGAACAGTATTTGGCGCGCAAGCTGGTCAATCCAACCATTGTGGTAGACACCAATCACAACAATTCAAACAAATTATTTCGCGAGCAGCCGCGCATTGGTTTGGAGGTGATGCGCAGCCGGAAGCATTCGGAGTTGCTGAACAAAATGGTGCGTGGTTTGATGGTTGAAAGTTATCTCATCGAGGGTTCGCAAAAATCCGATGGGGGAATTTTTGGCAAGTCGATTACAGATCCGTGTTTGGGCTGGGAAGATTCTGAAAAATTTTTAAAAGAACTGGCTGATCATGTTTCATGAGGGATGCGATGGCAGATCTTCCATTTAAAAATGCTACCATTGCCATTGTGGGCGTGGGGCTGATTGGCGGTTCTCTGGGGCTGGCTTTTAAGCGGCTGGGCATTGGGCGTGAAATTGTGGGCATTAGCCGACA
>CAXNEV010000421.1:0-3660 GCA_964200925.1 Candidatus Latescibacterota bacterium
TGACGGAAAAGGATATTGCCGATTGGGAAGCGTTTTTTAAAACGGAAACGCGCTTGTTTGAAGATTGTGATGCGGAAAGATAACCAGAACCCGGATCTTAATCACCGGCCTGGGGAACAAACTTCTGAGTTGATTTTTTGCTCAAAACAACAACCTGGATCATCATGGTAAATATAATCATGACAGCCGCAAGCCAATAGGGAGCTCTTTCTCCCAGGTATTCACCAACCAGACCACCTGCAAATGGCCCCACCAAAAAACCGCTTCCCACAATCGCTTCATGAATGCCTGTGCGACGCCCCCCAGGGCCTTCTGTTTGCAGGCTATAAAAAATACTGACTGTAAATGTAACGCCTGCCAGCATGCCTTGTAAAAACAAGCCTATGGCAAATAACACAGCATGATGGCTCAAGGCAATCAGACTCAATCCCAAAAAGGCAACCAATTGTGCCCCAACTATAGGGCCAAGCTTAAATTGCCACCGTTCGGTTTGGGCCATAAAATAAAAAGTGATGAGTTGCGCCACCGCAAGCAAGGCAACCAGATAACCGATGTGTCCGGGCGATATGCCCATGTCTGTGGCGAGCTTGGGAAATAATGAACGCACTGTGCCAATAGAAAAAAAGGTGGCAAAATTTGCCAACCATGCCATTTGCAAAAACTGTCGGGCTTGCGGGTGTGGCGATGATGTTTGAGGTGTGGATGCAACGGATGACGCGGTTTCGCGAATGGTAAAATATAAAAGTCCAAGGCTTATAAAACTGGATATACAGGCACACATGGCAAAGGCTATTTGGGGGTGTGTTTCAAACAAATTGCCTCCCAGTGCAGGGCCAACAATAAAACCAGATGACCATGCAATATTAAATCTCCCCAGCGATTGGCGCAGTTCATGTTGGGTTTTGCGCTGTCCCAACCAGGCTTGAAGCGGAGGCCAGAAATTGGATATGGTTAGGCCCATCAGGGCAGACAGCACGGCCAGGTGCCAGATTTGGCTGATAAACAAATAAGCAGTAAAAATGATAGCCACCATACAGCATGCTATGGCCATGACACGTCGGTAACCAATGTAATCCGACAAACGACCGGAAATCAAACAACTAACGGAATAAGCCAATGCACCCACGGCACTGATGCTGCCCAAATCATCATAAGTGGCATCCATTTGCAAAGCCAGAAGCGGAATGCACAGGCCTATCAGAGCAAAACACCCATCCATCAAAAAAGCGCAGATATAAAGAAAGGACTCTTTTTTCAACATATAACTCCAGATCAAAAGGGAACGAGGAGGTGATAATATAGGAGGTTGGGGTTTTGTTTTCAAGTGATGACAAAAAAAGGCGTGAGAAAATTCCTCACGCCTTTTTGTATTATGTTTTATGTGGCAGGGGTATTTTCAACGGTGGACTGCCGCGAATGCTGGTTCCCATTTGAGCAACAGTTTGTGGTGCCATCGTTTTGGGAATAATGGGTGTTGCATAGCTGTTACCTGTTTGCAGCATCATGTGTTGCACAGGCTGTATGAAGGTCAGATTATTGCGTTTGCGCTTTTCCTGCTCATTGTGTTCGGCCTGGGCTGTGCGATCATCAGCCAGCAAATCGGTAAGAGTTGACAAAATGTTGATCAGTTGATCGGCATTTTGGATTTGACGTGCAGAAAGCAGTTCAAATGTTTCACGCGCAGTAAGATCAGACGCGCTTTTTCCTCGCAGATCAAACCCGACACTGGCCAGAAAATTGAGTGTTTTTTCGTGTTGCAAGCCATTTTCAACAGTGTTTTGATCTGCTTCAAAGGCATTGAGAATATCGTTGACGGAGCGGCGATTGACCAGACCATCAACAGACGCCCCCGATTCGCGCATAACGCGCCAGGGCGACCACCAGGTTCCGCCCGATTCTGAAAGGTTTTGCACATTTTGACGAATGCGGTCTTTAACAATTTCAGCCTGGCGGCGGTAGGTGTTTTCTGTTGGTGGAGCAGATTCAGGTGTTGGGGTAGTTGTCGAGGGCATTTGGCCAGACATGGCATAGTCTTGTTTGGGCACTTCAGGCAATTTTACTTTGGGCTCCGGTGTGTCCATAGGCATTTCCGGGGTCGTTTGTTCTGACTGTTGCAGAAAATCTTTGAAATAATCCATGGCATAATATGAAACAACAGCCATGAGACATAGGAAAACCGCAATACCCATCACAAGTGGCAAGCGAAAAGGCGCGCGACGTCCTTCTTTGCGATTGCGTATCAATTTTTCCTGATCGCTAATGGGAATCAGGCGCGTTTTGTTTTTTTCAATTTTTTTGCTCAGTCTTTCAATTTTTTTGCCCGTTGGGGTATCTTTTGTTGGTATGTCTTTCTCGTCGTCTAAATCGAGCAAGTCATCAAGACTCTCTCCCTCTTCTTCATTTTCCTCAAGTAAATCGTCCAGATCTAAAATATCTTCTTCATCTTCTAAATCGAGCAAGTCATCAAGACCCGTTCCCTCTTCTTCATTCTCCTCAAGTAAATTGTCCAGATCTAAAACATCTTCTTCATCTTCTAAATCGGGCAAGTCATCAAGACCCGTTCCCTCTTCTTCATTTTCCTCAAGTAAATCATCCAGATCCAATATGTCTTCTGTTTCATCCTGATCGGTATCTGGCGAGGTTGAAAAAACGCGCGTTGTAGCATCAACACCTGCCAAAATGTGCTCCGCTTTGCGCAGTCTGATTTGATTAGCCACTTTTTGAGGAACCTGGAATTCAATATCCATAACACCGAGTGGACGGGTTAAATAATCAACAGCACCCAATCGAATAGCCTTCTCGATGAGGTCGTTATCTTCACTGTTGACGATGATCGGCAGGGATGGCAGTTCTGGATTAGAAACAATTGTTTCAACCAGATCCAGAGTACCACCTGTGTTATCGTCGAGGTTGATGAGTACCAGGTCAATATCATGCTGATTCAGCACCTGTAATGCCTGCTGTGGGTTAGTGACTTCAAAAAAATGATACTCATTGCCCGATAAGGCATCTTTAAACATAGATAGATTGTCTGAATCAGCATCAACAATTAACAAATTACTGCCTGTCGCTTTTTTAGACAGATTTGTATTTGAAAGAATCGTTTCTTGAATGGATTTGAAATCATCGAGAATGCCGGTTTCCGATGATCGTTTTCCTGTCAGGATTTGCGCCACTTCGTCTTCAATCCCTACGTTGAGCTCTTCGTCTAATTTTACCTCATCTTCATCAAGGTTTTCCAACAAATCATCCAAATCGGATGATTCTTCTTCTGCATTCTCTGTTAACTCGTTCAGATCCAATTCTTCAGTTGCTTCTGTCGTATCTTCAAGCAGAGCATCCAGATCAAGATCGTCTTCTGTTGCTTCTTCGGCAACAATGTCTTTTTCCATGCTGTTTTCAAGCAGGGCATCCAGATCCAGTTCTTCGGATTCTTCGGGTTCTGGTTTTTCCTCTTTTAAAGAATCCTCAATAAGCGCGTCCAGATCCAGTTCTTCGGATTCCTCCGATTCAGACTTTTCTTCCTCTTCTGCTGAATCTTCAAGCAGGGCATCCAGATCCAGTTCTTCGGGTTCTGGTTTTTCCTCTTTTAAAGAATCCTCAATAAGCGCATCCAGATCCAGTTCTTCGGATTCTTCTGACTCAGACTTCTCCTCTTCT
>CAXNEV010000422.1:0-3647 GCA_964200925.1 Candidatus Latescibacterota bacterium
AAACCCTCGTTTGCTGCAAAGGGCAATTCCGAATTCCTTTCCAAAATCTGGGCATCTTCTGTTTGATGCCCTCTATCTTTAACAGCCGACGGTTCTGGACGTTTTATCAAAATGGCGATTATACGACGATCTTCTTGCCCTATTTTGAAGGGGCTATTGTGCTGGATGGTGACGAAGTTCAAGCGGCAGAACCCGCCGTTCAAACAGAAAGATCTCGTCCTGTTGTGCCTGTGATGTATCCAGCCCTCATTTTTAAAGCCCTGGGCGATAACACGCGATATGCCATTGTTTCTCACATTGCTCAAACGCCCTGTACAGCAGCCGAGCTGTCCAAATTGCTCAAGGTATCCAAACCCACCATTTCACACCATGTACAGTTGTTGCGAGAAGCCGGCCTGTTGCGAGAAGAACCTTCGGCGCGCTCTGTGCAACTGTCGGTAAAACGCGAAGTGATCGAACACCTGTCTCAGGCAACCGTGGGTGATTTGTTCACGGGTGTTTCTGTAGGTGGTTGATTTTTTGGGGATTCAAAAAAAATCCTCCGAAATATAAAATTTAAGCCCCTTCTTTTTATTTTTAGCGTCCTTGTGACGCTGATGGGTAAGTTGTGATTGATTGAACCCTTTCCTTCTACCTGTCACAGAGGGTGCCGGATTGACCCCCCGGCACCCTCATTTTTTATGCCTGAAAATAACTGCCTGGCGTACCGTGTGGTGGAATGCGTGAAAATGGATCTTTTTGAGCACTTGTCATTGCAATGCCCATAGGGGCTGGTGCCACATCGTTGCCGCGCACATTGTATGTGGTACCTCCCCAGCGCACACCCATGGCCAGCACATCAAATCGTTTGAACTGTTCTAATTGGCGATCAAATTCCAAATATCCCATTAACGCGGTTTCAAATCCGCGCTCTTCAATTAAACAGCACATCTCTCCCAGCCGATAAACCGATTCTCGCGGGGGTTGTGAACACCATTTGCCATGCTCTTGCAATCGGCCCCCTCCACGCAGTGTCATGACCACATGGTCCACATCCACATCTATCACCTGCATTTCTATTGCGACATCGCTGGGTGTTTCTTTGCCCCATGGCGAGGTTTCTCCGCGCACAATATCCAGCAAATGATATCGCACCAAACGCCGATGTATGGCCTCTGGCAAAGAGAAACAATCCCCTTTTTGAATGCCTTCTGGCACCATCGCCAGCATTTCATCTCGCGTGATCCACACAAAATCCTGATTGTGTGCCCGGCGCTGCCAATCGTGCTGCCAATTGTCAAGCTGGCGCGGTAAATCAGCACATCCCAGGTGCAGCACCAGCCCGTCTTCTGGATATGTCCACACATACCGCGCATCGCGATCCACCGAGCCCACCACCGTTTCTTTGCGCTGGGTTTGACGGTTGGGCCACTTCGCCAGTGCTTTGTGCAATATTTCTAACAACTCATCGGGGTCGGCCGTGTGCCGCGACCCCAACAATTCTCCATCAATTGTGGCCACATATTGCCCCTGATGGCATTCTCCGGTTGCTGTGTCTCCCATTCGGGCCAACGCATCGTCAAATGACAGGTGGAACCGACCCTGCCACGAAATTAACCGGAAAAACCGGCCTTCCGCATCGTTTTGTCGCTGCAACCCGTTAATGTTCACCGCCGCTGAAATAAACCGCTCATTCAACAGCGCAATAATGCGTGGATCTGAATAGGTGCGCTCACGGCGCACCACGCCATTGTTTCAGACACAACCGACTGGATGGCCGTTCATGGCCCATAAAAACAGCGGTTTGCCTTCCTGTGCGGCCCGCTGCCGGGCGGGCCACAATTCAGTTTCCCACGCAATCTCTATCCATCGCTCGGTTTGTGGTTTGGGTTTACAAAAATCAAACCACTCGCCAAATGTTTCGGCTGTCAACTTTGGCGCGGGATTTTCTATCACGTCCTGGTACATAAACACCTCCTGGCGTAACATTTTAGAACGGTCTTGAACCCAATCGATATCGTTCAGATTATGCTTTAATTAAAGAAATAGGATATAACTCAAACTGAATGTCTTTTGTAACAAGCGCCATTTTTTCAATCATAGCCTGGGCAATTAACATTCTATCAAATGGATCGCGATGGTGCATAGGCAAGTCACCGACAGCATGTGCATGAACAGCGGTGATATCGAGTTGACCGAAGGGCTGGCTATTCAACACATCTACAAAGTTATTGGGTACTTCCAGTTTTCCAAGAGCCTGTTTAATCCTGATTTCCCAAATCGAAACAGCGCTGACAAAGACCATATTCGCACCTGCGGCAATGGCTTCTCTTGCATCGGAAGTCATCTTAGGGTCATCATTGAGCCACCACAGAAGCACATGGGTGTCTATAAGGATGTTCATGGATCAATCATTCCAAATGCGCGTGCAATATCATCGGGCAATTCGTCAAAATCATCTGCAATTTTGATTTTTCCACGCAAAGCACCGGGTTGACGACGCATATCGCTACGTTCATAACGGACAAGTTTGGCCACAGGTTTGCCTGCTTTGCCAATAATGACTTCCTTTCCTTCAAGCACTTGCTCTATTAATGATGAGAGTTGGGCTTTGGCTTCAGAAATGTTGGTAATATGCATAACAAACCTCCTTTTCACATAGTCTGACCAGATCAGACCAGATTGTCAAGTAAAAAAATTCGGTTTGTTGTTAAACAATTTTTTTTGTGCACTTTTCAACTGTTCATTTTCGGACACCCCTGTATTTGCTTTTTGACTCACGACCCCTGACCCGCGACTTTGTTTTCTCCTCACCCACGTCCAATATAAGGCATGGTGGTTGCCATCACGGTCATAAACTGCACGTTTGCATCTAAGCTCAAACTCGCCATATATACAACGGATTTGGCCACATTTTCGGGGTCCATCGTCGCTTCCTGTGCCATTTCTCCATTGGGTTGTAACAGGTTTCTTTTGGGTGCAGATGAACGTTCGGTTCGCGCGTTGCCAATGTCAATCTGGCCACACGCGATATTGTACTTTCGGCCATCCAGAGATGTGGCTCTGGTTAGTCCGGTAATGCCGTGTTTGGTCGATGCATAGGGCGCAGAGTTGGGCCGGGGAACATGTGCTGAAACAGAGCCGTTGTTGACAATGCGCCCACCCTGAGGGGTTTGAGATTTCATGATTTTGAATGCTTCTTGTGTGCAGAGAAACGATCCGGTCAAATTGGTATTCACAACCGTTTGCCACTGCTCATACGTCAGGTCTTCTAAGGGAATGGACGGCGCACCAACCCCGGCATTGTTGAACAACAAATCGAGCCGTCCAAAAGTTTTAACTGTTTTGGCAAATAAATTTTTCACAGATGAAGGATCGCCTACATCGGTGGGGGCAACCAGTGTCTGTGCTCCAAGTGCCTTTGCTTCCTGTGCGGTTTGCTCCAGAGGTTCCATGCGTCGTCCCGCAAGCACAACGGCATAACCTTCTCGCGCCAGCGCCAGCGCCGTGCATTTTCCAATGCCGCTGCCTGCCCCTGTCACAAGTGCAACTTTTTTCACGTCAGGCATTTTTCACTCCTTTATTTTGTGTCGCATCTTGTTTTGAGTAGCCGATAAAAGCCCTGTCTTGAATGTAATTTCAGAATGTTGGCCTTGTCAATCCATGTT
>CAXNEV010000423.1:0-3629 GCA_964200925.1 Candidatus Latescibacterota bacterium
CACAACAAAAATAAAACGCCGCTCTTTACCAGCAGCCAATCGACACGCAATATCTCCACAAAAAATGGCAAACCCCACCATCGGCAAATAAAGCAACCGCTCACCCAAAATCGTGCCAATAATAACCAGAATATTGGACACCGGCGCAAACGCCACAGCAAACACTATCAAACCCAAAACACCAGCCTGAAAATATCGGCCAGAAAACCACACAACAACCAGCCCAACCATCACAAGTATAACAAGCAATGGCCCCCAAGCCAGCGGATCGGCAAATGTCGCAATCACCGGAATTTCGCCATAAGAATAATCCGGCGACAAATACACGGGAAAAATGAGCAACCGAATATAACCACCCAGCGCCGCCAGAGTTGTCAACCAGCGAGATAATCCGTCAAGATGCGGCAATGGATTTTCAAACACAGCCGGTTGCACAGGCAAAAAAAGGCTGCCCACCACCTGCGTGCGCAAAAACAACATCACAAAAACAAGTGCAACAAAAGGCAAATAACGCGGCAAACCCGTCTTGATCCAACCACCCAACCCGCCTGGCCAGCACCCGCGATGTGTCCACACAAAATCATACACAATGAGCAGCCCAACCAGACAGGCAGCGTTTTCTTTGCTGAACATCGCCATAAAAGCCATCCCCACAGAAATCAGATAATGGCGATTGAGCAGCCCACCCTTTCCCACACCCGAACGAATGTACATAAACCAGGCCAATAAAATCCAAAAAGCCGACAACAATTCAGCACGCCCAACAATGCCGTTCACAGCCTCCGTTTGCACGGGATGCAGCGCAAAAACAAGGGCTGTAATCGCCCCGAACCAAACAGGGAACAGCGTTGCTGCCAAACGATATACCAGATATCCATTGGCCGTGTGAAGCAACACATTCACCAGGTGATACCCAAAGGGATCAAGCCCGTGAATTTTGTTTTGTATGGCAAAACTCAGGGTGGTCAAAGGCCGATAAAGGCCTGCCTCTGGTCGGGTGGGCCAGTAAGAAGATTTAAAAATGCGTGCCAAATCCCATTGGGTAACAGCCGGGTTA
Source organism: Candidatus Latescibacterota bacterium (assembly GCA_964200925.1). Lineage (GTDB taxonomy): Bacteria > Latescibacterota > UBA2968 > UBA2968 > UBA2968 > CAXNEV01. The sequence continues at coordinate 1,058 of CAXNEV010000423.1, forward strand.
TCTTCCACAATGGCATGATCATCAAAGGTAAACCCATTTACCAGTGAATTGGCATAAACCAAAATGGGCAAACAGATCACCCAAAACGCAGGTCGTTTGATTAATTTTTGAATAAAATGCATATGCAAAATACAGTCATGAGTCCAGAGCCATAAGTTGTCCACCCCAAATGCTCGCGATTGGTTTTCCGACTTTGGCATGGTTCAAATATGGTGGTTTCAGGGTTGGAGAGTGGGTAGCCCGAAAGGGCTTTTTATTTATAACAGGGGGATTTATCCCCACGCGGTGGTCGTCATTTGTTACCCTATTTTGAACCATCCCCCGCCTTTTGACCCACGACTGGTTTATGCCTCCAACACCATCCGCAACAAAGCCATGCGAATATACAGCCCATTGTGCGCCTGGCGAAAATACGCCGCACGCGGGTCGGCATCTACTGCCGGATCAATTTCGTCAATGCGAGGCAACGGGTGCATCACAATCCCTTTTTCAGACAAGACATCCATCACACTTTGATTAATAATATATTTGCCCCGCGCCTGTTCGTAATCTTCAATGCGATCCCCAAACCGTTCGCGTTGAATGCGCGTTTGATAAATCACATCCACGCAGCGAGCCACTTTCATCAAATCGCTCTCTTCTTCAAATTGTACACCGTGTTCTGTCAGATGATCTTTGATATCCTCTTTCATGCGCACCACATCCGGTGCCACAAAATAAAGCTTCACATCCCGATATTTTGCAAGCAAATATACCAGAGATCGCACCGTGCGCCCATTGGCCAAATCCCCAACCAGTGCCACCTGAATGCCGTCGAGGCGACCAATTTCCTTTTGTATGGTATAAATATCCAGCAAAGCCTGTGTGGGGTGTTGACCAGGCCCATCACCCGCATTAATAACGGGTACTGAAGCCACATCGGCTGCTCGCCGGGCCGATCCGCTTTCATAATGCCGCAACACAATCACATCGGCATACCCTTCCACAATGCGAATCGTATCTTCAAGCGTTTCGCCTTTGGCTGCCGAAGAAAATTCGCGCGCACTTTCGGTTGTAATCACCTCACCGCCCAGCCGAAGCATCGCCGCTTCAAACGACAGGCGGGTGCGGGTGCTGGGTTCGTAAAACAACGTGGCCATAATGCGCCGGTTGAGAATGCTGGAACCATAGCGACTCACCACGTCTTCCATTTCTTTGGTCGTGGCAAAGATATCGCTCATAACTTCGCGGCTGAATTGCTGGGCTTCAACAACATGAAACAACCGATCCATGGCCAGCCTCCCTTGTAAATGTATGACCTTCAGGCATAAAAAAACGCGCCCCAGCGAGGGAGCGCGCATCGAATCAGGCTATGTAAAAAATGGGTTCATTTGAGCGCAGAATATACCCGCCAATAAAACCCAGCGCAAGCAGAAAATGCAGTTGACGCACAGATATTTTCCTGATATTTTATAAATCAAACAAGGAGTCAGAATTCATATCCCTATGATCTTTTGAGCGTGGGTTCCGTCTGGAAACGATTTCTATCCGTCCAATGGACTGCGAACAGCAAGACCGCCTCGATTGAGAACATGCGTATAAATCATGGTGGTACTGACATCCTTGTGCCCAAGCAGTTCCTGAACCGTGCGGATATCGTATCCATCTTCAAGCAGATGGGTCGCAAAACTGTGTCGGAATGTGTGACAATGCGCAGGTTTGTAAATATCTGCTATGTACACAGCCTTTTTGAGCGCCTTTTGGATGCTGCTTTCGTGCAGATGATGGCGCCGTATCACACCGGTTCTTGGATCCCTGGACAGACTCTGTGCAGGAAAAACATACTGCCAGCCCCATTTCCATTCGGATATTTCCGCTCCAACGCAAAAGGGAGATAGACACAGCCATATCCCTTTTTCAAATCGGCCCTGTGTAACATTTGCACGCGTTCCAAATGCGCTTGCAGAGGAAATTGCGCGCCATCCGGCAGTACGGTTACGCGGTCTTTCATCCCTTTCGCTTCTCGAATCACGAGCTGTCTGCGTGCAAAGTCGATGTCTTTCACACGGAGTCTCAAGCATTCCATCAACCGCCATCCCCCACCGTATAGAATCTGCACAATCAATTTTGGCGTACCGGACATTGTATTTATGATCGCGCGTGCTTCTTCTCTGGTCAATACAGTGGGAATGCGTTTGGGCCTTTTGGCTCGTACGGCCTCAATTGAATGATCCAGTTCTTTCCTGAGCACCTTATGATACAGAAATAACAACGCATTGAATGCCTGATTCTGCGTGGATGCCGCCACTTTTTGATCAACGGCGAGATAAGTGAGAAAAGCTTCAATCTCACAGGCACCCATCTCTCCGGGGTGTCGCTTGCCGTGGAACAAAATATAGCGCCGAATCCAGGATATGTACGTTTTCTCTGTGCTCAAAGCATAATGTTTGACTCGTATGGCATCGCGAACCTGATCCAGGAGTTTTTTGGGTGTTTTTTGAACAGAGTGTTCGTCATATTGAATATGTTGATCCATGCTACAATTCCTTATCTTTTCTACAACATGCCAAACAGGTCTGCGGGTGATAGAACA
>CAXNEV010000424.1:0-3626 GCA_964200925.1 Candidatus Latescibacterota bacterium
GTCAAGGGATGGACATCGGGATTATGCGCAAAACCCTTGACGCAAGCGGTGCATCATCTTAAAGTTTGTTTTGTGTTTACAACTTAACCTTTTATTCCTTTCAGGAGTTGATCAAAAAAATGCCCAATCTTTTGGCCATTCACGGCGGCAACCCGGTGCGAAACACAACCCAAAATCCATGGCCCAACTGGCCCAACAATACCGAAGCAGAATGGGACAGGGACATTGGCCCTTTTTTGAAAAGCGTTTTTCTGGGGAAACAGGAAGGTTTGCCAGCAACGATGAGCGCCCAATTTGGCCAGGCGTTTGCCGCTTATTGTGATGCCGCTTTTGGCATCATGATGCCCAGTGGCACCACAGCCATTGCTGCGGCAACCGTGGCGGCCCTGGATCTGGATGGGCTTTGTGATGGCGGAGAAATCATCATTCCAAACTATACGTTTATCGCCACCGCCAGTGCACCCTTATCGGTTCGGTGCAGCCTGGCCCTGGTCGATATAGATCCGGTGAGTTTTACCATGTCACCTGAAGCTGTTGAATCGGCCATCACCGACAAAACGGTTGCCCTTTTGCCCGTTCATCTGGGTGGGCATCCCGCTGATATGGATGCGCTCAATGCCATTGCCAAAAAACGCGGATTAAAAGTCATCGAAGACTGTGCCCAGGCCCATGGCGCCGAACACAAAGGCCGCAAAGTGGGCTCACTTGGACATGTGGGGGCATTTAGCTTTCAATCGAGCAAAAATCTCACCTCAGGTGAAGGCGGTTGTTTGATGACCAATGACAAAGACATCCGCGATCGGGCTTTTGCTTTTCGCGATGTGGGCCGCCGCCCAGGTGGTGAGCGCTGGGAATATCCGCGTTTGGGTTGGAATTACAGAACGTCTGAATATCTGGCCGCTATTCTCATGAAACGCCTGCCAAACCTTGAAAATCAGACCGATCTTCGCAATGCCAATGCCGCCTATTTGACCAAAGGATTGAATCAAATGGGAGGTCTTTTTCCCCCTGCCTGGCGATCCTATGTCACACAACATGGGTATCACCTGTTTATGATGCGATATGAGACCGAGGCATTTGGTGGGAAATCGCGCGATGAATTTATTTCGGCTTTGCGCGCAGAAGGCATTCCGTGCACACCGGGATATCAACGCCCCTTGACCGATGAAGGGAGCCTGAAAACCACTATGGACAAATACCCCCAGCTCATTCGCAGACTGCCCTGCCCTGAAGTTGAAAAAATTTGCCAGGAAAGCGTTTGGCTGACCCAAAATATCCTGTTGGGCACACAAACAGATATGGATGATATACTCAAGGCGGTTGAAAAAATTAAACAGACTTTTTCAATCTGATTCCATTGCCATCTTGTCAAACCCAATGAATTCACCTGTTTTTAAACAGGAAAGCAAAAAATCCCGATATGACAACCCAACAAAAAAAACGCGTCCCACAAGTTCTCATTGTGGATGATGAACCAGAAATACGCATCGTACTCAAAGAGGTCATTGGGCTTTTGGGGTATTCCATTTTGGAGGCCTCAAAAGCCACAGAAGCCCTTGAACAAATTGAAAAACATCACATCGACTTGATTTTGCTCGACATTTTGCTACAGGGAGCATCGGGGCTGGATATTCTTAAGGTGATGCGGCGGCGACACTTGCAGATCCCAATCATCATCATTTCGGGTTATGTCACACAAGACCTTGCCAGCGAAGCAGCTAATTTGGGCGTTAAACACATTGTTGCCAAACCATTTACGCCTACCCGCATTGCGCAGGAAATACGCAAAATCATTCCGCAATCTCCAATTGCCACCTGATATTTTTCAAAAAAATGCAATAACAAGGCGACTCCATGAGTCGCCCTTTTTATTGCCTACAATCCAAGGTCGTCGAATTCATCGGGCAAAAACAGTGGTTTATGCCTGATTTAACGCTTTCCAGACCACGCGATCTTTTGCACTTGAAATGATCATTTTAGAAAATAAATCCGGTGTTATAAACTGCAAATCCAGCACCTGATCATCGCGCCAAAAAACCACTTCATTTTTGCCTTTTACTTTTCCGGGCCGCAAAGTCAAAGCCATTTTTCGCACCTCATAAACATCGTTTTCCTTTTTGTCAAAATGACAGTGGATAAAACAACAGTGGAACCTGGGAAAAATCGCCCCTCCAATGCGCACCCCCCCCCCCGACCTGGCCGCTTCCAAATTTTCCGAAATTTGAGTTTCCCAAATTTGAGCATTAAAAATCAATTTGTCGAAATTGCGCGTTAAAAACACCAGGTCTCTCAATTTGGTCACAACGGCAGCAAAGCGCTTGCGATGGCCGGGCCCTTCAGAAATATAATGCTGGTTCAAACGGGTTAAAAGCCCCAGAATCGCTTTTGCAAAAAATTCTTTTAAAGCCTGGTCGATCTCTTCTTCATCGCGGTTTTCAAGGGCTTTGTAAAACGACGATAAATTGACACCTATGCCATCAGGGGCATATTTGATAATCTGCCCGATATTGAGGTTAAACACAATCCCCGTGGCCTGCAACAGGCTGTTTAGCCTGTTTTTTTCATATTTGATTTGCCACAGGATTTTTTCTCGCGTGTCTTTGTTTTTGGCAATATTGTTTTTCAGCGTTTCAATTTCACAGTGCCTTTTTTCGCCATTGCCAATGTGCACTTCTGCCTCAATCATATCTCCAAGAACATTCACCTCATCTTCGGCAAACAAAAAACACTCGCGCGCCCCTTTTCCCAAATAAATGGCCTGCCCCCGGATGGTGGCAAACCGCACGGCCCCCATAACCACTACAGGCCCTTCCGATTCCAATTGGCAAGGCGCTTGAGCCGTACCTGAAACATCTCCTTCGATAACAAGGGCCCGGGTATGAAACACTTTGCACTTTGGGGATACATCCCCTCGAACCCAAACGATTTCACCAGCCCCATCCATTGGCCCCTGTGTTGCCATCAACATCTCAACTTCTCGACATCCAGAGGCTAAAATTTCGGCCGAAACAGCGTTCAGATTTGGCATGGCCAATTCTGTTTTGAACAGATGGTTTTGCAATTCAGGCATCTACTTCGTTCAATTCTTGGATTTCAATTAATGTGTGGGCAATGCGTTTTGCCCCATTTAACAAACGGTTAAAATGGGCAAGGTTGATGGGTTTGTGCATAATCAGATCAGCACACCCTGCCATCTCAGAGGTAAAATCATCGGGCACATGACCCGAAATGATGGCAATAATGGCATGGGGGCACATGTTGCGCACCGGAGACAACACCTCCAACCCACTTGCCCCTGGCATGCGAATATCCAGCGTGATAAGGTCATAAGTTGCACCAATGACCCGGGCCAGGGCTTCTTCGCCAGAAGAAGCAGTATCGATTTCAGTTATTCCTTGTGCGCGTGCGGCTTGTGTAAAAAAATCGACAACCGAAGGATCATCATCAACAATTAAAACACGCATAGGCCCCCCTAAGAAACAATCTGAATGAAACGCGCAAAACCAGCCTCTAAGTCCATGTGGTGATGTACGCGGATCAGGCGGCGATTTCGGCTGATCAGAGCATGGGCATCACCAATGGCTTGAGCATCTTTTAAAATGCCAAACGTAAATCCTCGCCCGGGA
>CAXNEV010000425.1:0-3621 GCA_964200925.1 Candidatus Latescibacterota bacterium
AAGGCCAATGGCGCAATTTCAAGCGTGTGCATTTCCAAAAAATGCCTGAGTTGGCCATCTGGAAGCATATCGCGCAGGGCATCGTACAGAGGTCTTAAATCAGGATCGACTTTATCTTGAATATCACCTGGCAAAAACCCCAGGGTTTCACCGGCTTCAACGGCTGGGCGGGTTAGGATAATGCGGGATATTTTTTTGCGTTTGAGCGCAGAAACCGCAGCTGCAACAGCCATGTAGGTTTTTCCAGTGCCAGCAGGGCCAATGCCAAAAACAATATCAAACTCCTCTATGGATGCCGCATAAGCGACCTGGGTTTCGGTGCGAGGGCGAACCAGAATTTTGGGCGTTGACAAAACCACTTGAGAAAACTCACCCATATCCATGCCCTCTTCGGGCGGGGAGAACATGTGCAAAGGCTCAAATTGATTGCCTTTGCGCAGACAAGAAATCATTTCTTCCAGAAGGCCAGAAACATGTTGTACTTTGTGTTGCGGGCCAATCACGCTGACATGATCCCCTCGGGCTGTAAGACGAACGCCATACCGGTCTTCAAGTGCCAATAAATTGGCATCATTGTGCCCGTAAAGAGACAGCGGATCGACACCTTGAATCGATAGTTTATTGGTGATCGTTTTTTTTTCCAAAAGGCATTCCTGATTAGAAAAAGGCAATCTGCCATTCGGGATGAATGGACTAAGAAAAATCAACAGGTTAATCTAAACTTTAGTAAAAAATATCATCCCTTTAAAGGATTCGCAACCCCAATTCTCGCAACTGCCCGGGATCAACTTCCGATGGGGCATTGTCCATTAAAGAAGCGGCTGTATTGGTTTTGGGGAATGCAATGACATCGCGAATAAATTCTTTTTGGGTTAAGAGGGCAACCAAACGGTCAAATCCAAACGCAATTCCGCCATGGGGAGGAGCGCCATATTTAAAGGCGTTTAACAGAAAACCGAATTTTTCTTCTGCTTCGGCATCGGTGATGCCCAACTGCCGGAACATGCGCTGCTGGATGTCGCGACGGTGAATTCGGATGCTGCCCCCGGCGATTTCATTTCCATTTAAAACCAGGTCATAAGCCCGGGCCAGGGCATTGCCCGGATCGGTTTCCAGTTTGTCCAGATCAGATTCAAGGGGCGACGTAAAAGGATGATGGCAAGCCACATAACGCTTGGCCTGGGCATCGTATTCCAATAGCGGAAATTTTGTTACCCACAAAAATCGGTAGTCATTTTTGCGGAGCAGATTTTGTTGCCGTGCCAATTCGAGGCGCAAATTGCCCAGGGCCAATGAAACAACGGCGGGGCGGTCTGCGACAAATAACAACAGATCGCCCGGTTTGGCATCAAGCGAATCTTTCAGCATCTGCTGGGCTTGATCGGGGAAAAATTTGACAATGGACGATTCAAAGCCCATATCTGTAACTTTAATCCAGGCAAGGCCTTTGGCCCCAAATTGGCCCACGTAGAGGCCCAGATCATCAATTTGTTTGCGAGAAAACGTGGCACAGCCTTTGGCATTGATGGCACGCACCAGTCCGCCATTGCCCAGCACGGTTTTAAACACCTGAAATTCAGAAGCGGCAGCGGCTTTTGATATATCGACAATTTCAAGGCCAAACCGGATATCGGGGCGGTCGGTGCCATAACGGCTCATGGCCTCATGATAGGTCATGCGCAAAATGGGTTGTGACACATCAAAGCCGATAATCATTTTAAACAGATGAACGGCCAAACCTTCGGCCAAATCCATGACATCATTTTCGTCAACAAAAGACATTTCAATATCTATTTGCGTAAATTCTGGCTGGCGATCACCGCGCAAATCTTCGTCGCGAAAACAGCGCACAATTTGAAAATAGCGATCATATCCGGCAACCATCAGCAGTTGTTTGTAGGTTTGCGGAGATTGTGGCAGCGCATAAAAGTGACCTTGATTGATTCGCGATGGCACCAGATAATCCCGAGCTCCCTCTGGGGTACTTTTCATCAAAAATGGAGTTTCAATTTCAAGGAAATTTTTGCCCGACAGGTATTTTCGCGTTTCCTGAGCGGCCTGGTGGCGCAACATGAGAACCGTTTGCATATCGGGGCGGCGCAAATCGAGATACCGATATCGCAATCGCAACTCTTCATTTGCGTCGATATCGGGTTCGATGGCAAAAGGCGGGGTTTCGGCTTCGTTGAGCAGGCGCAGTTGTGAACATTCCACATCGATTTGCCCGGTGGGCAGTTTGAGATTGGTCATGCCTTCTGGTCGGGGCTCAACTTTGCCTTTGATGGCAAGCACATATTCGTTGCGGATGCTTTCGGCCAGGGCATGGGTTGCAGGTTCTAAATCTGGGCGGAAAACCACCTGGGTGATGCCCCAACGATCGCGCAGATCGACAAAAATGACACCGCCGTGATCTCGGCGTTTTGCCACCCAGCCCATCAGAACAATTTCTTCGCCTACATTTTCAATGCGCAATGCGCCGCAGTTGTGTGTGCGTTTCCAGTCGCCAAGCGACTCGGCCATTTGGGTTCTCCTGATTTATGATAGATTTTGTTGAATGGCTTTTGCAAGGATTGCCATGTCATTGTTTGAAAAAATGTGTTGTGTTCGATTTTTTAAGTTCTTACATACAACCGTGTTGGCCAATAGTTCTTCCGGGCCAATCACCAGCGCAAACGGAATGCCCTTTCGGTCGGCATATTTGAACTGCCGATCCAATCGCTGGTCACATTCCAGATAAATTTCTGTTGGCACACCCGCCTGGCGCAAACGTCGGGCCATGTCAACAGATTGGGGTAAAAGGGTTTCCGAAAATACCGTGACCAGAACCCGAGCCCCTGAAAAAGGCAAATTGGGATACAGGTGCACTTCTTTGAGCAATTCGGTGATGGCCATATCTCCAATGGCAAACCCCACACCGGGAACCGGGCGTTTGCCCCCGACCTGAATGGTCAAATTGTCATAACGGCCCCCGCCAAAAAGTGCCCGTTTCAACGATGTTTTGGCCCAGGCTTCAAAGACGGTGCGGGTGTAATAATTAAATCCACGCACAATTTTTAAATCGGGTTCGACATAAGAGGCCACGCCATTTTTGTCGAGTTGTTCGAGAATTTGTTGCAGATAGGGCGAAAAGGACAGGTCTTTCGACTGAAGGGTCTCATTGAGCACGTCAATTTGTGTCGCACTCAGTTTCAGGTCTTCTTGCAAATAGGCGCGATATTTGTCTTCGGGCATTTTATCGGCCCGGTCGATGGCGCCAAACAGAGGCCGAACAGATTGGGCGTCTATTTTTAAGGATTGCATCAATTTGGTTTCAAGACCCTGTCGATCATTGACTTTAATGACGGCCTGTTCAGGAGTCAGGTTCAATTTTTGAAAGAGCGTACAGGCCACGGTCATGATTTCGGCATCGGCCAGAAAAGATTCGCTGCCCAAAATATCGACATTCCACTGGTAAAATGCACGACCCCGGCCCCGTTGCGGGCGTTCATATCGAAAAAACACCCCATAGGATTGCCAGCGAATGGGAAAGACAAGTTCGGATTCCTTTTGGGCGACCATGCGGGCCAGCGTAGGGGTTAATTCGGGGCGTAAAACCAGCAGGTTATTGTCGCGGTCTTTGAG
>CAXNEV010000426.1:0-3617 GCA_964200925.1 Candidatus Latescibacterota bacterium
GAACCATCTCCAAATCTTGTTTCCCGGAGGATTGCGTGGATCAATATACCATCCATCAAACATTAAAAGATCGCGGCATTCAGAAAATCAAACTCGTGGCATTTGATATCGACGGCATTTGCCGGGGCAAATATGTCTCTCTCGACAAATTTTATGCTTCTGTGGAATCGGGCCTGAGTTTTTGCGACGTCCTTTTTGGCTGGGATGTGGCCGACGAGCTTTACGATCGCGAAAGTCTAACGGGCTGGCACACCGGTTATCCCGATGCTCTGGCCAAAATAGACCTCAGCACATTTCGCGTCATTCCCTGGGAACCCAACACCGCGCTGTTTATCATGGATATTTACGACGCTCATGGCAACCCGTATCCCCTATCCCCTCGCCACCTGCTTCATAAACAACTTGTCCGCGCAGAACAAATGGGCTTTCAATTTCGCGCCTCTGCCGAATATGAATATTTCTTTTTTGAAGAAAACAGCCACAGCATTCGCGACAAAAACTACACCAACCTCAAACCGCTCTCACCCGGTATGTTTGGTTACAGTGTTGTGCGCGCATCCACTTATGCCGATCTGGTGCACCACATCATCGATGCCATGAAAGACTACAATATCGAAATAGAAAGCATTCACACCGAAACAGGCCCCGGCGTTTACGAAGCTGCCGTGCGATATGACATTGGCTTGTGTGCCGCCGACAAAGCCGCGCTTTTTAAAACGGGCATTAAAGAACTCGCCCCCAGGCACGGCCTGATTGCCACGTTTATGGCCAAGTGGAATGCCGCTTTGCCCGGATGCAGTGGTCATGTACACCAGAGCCTGTGGGATAGTTCTGGCCAAAAAAATCTGTTTGCCGATGCACAAAATGCATTTTCGCAAACCGCACGGCATTATCTGGGCGGGCTGTTGCACTTAATGCCTGTGTTTACATCCTTTTTCTGCCCCAACATCAACTCTTACAAACGCGCCGTGCCCGGTATTTGGTCGCCCATCAACGCGTCATGGGGCATTGAAAACCGCACATGTGCCATACGGGCCATATCGGGCAACTCCGGCAAATCTACCCGCCTTGAAAACCGGCTGTGCGGCGCCGACACAAATCCGTATCTGGTGATGGCCGCAGGGCTTGCCGCAGGGCTTTATGGCATTGAAAACAAAATAGAACCACCCGATCCCATTGTTGGCAATGCCTATACCAACAATTCTTTGCCGCTTTTGCCCACGAGTTTGGGTGCGGCCATAGAAGGTTTGAAACGCAGTGAAATCGCCCGTGAGTTATTGGGCGACACATTTATTGACCACTACATTCTCATTCGCGATTACGAAGTGCGCCGCTTTGAAAAAGCGGTGACCAACTGGGAACTCCAGCGGTATTTCGAAGTTATTTAAAATTCTCCACACACAACCACACCGGGAATGCAGGAATCAAAAATTCAGTCTGATCGGTTTTGCTCCTGGCTCCTGATGCCTGAAAGGTTTTTTGATGATCTCCAACTTCAGCTTTCCCACCCGAATGGTTTTTGGCCCAGGTGCCCTGTTGCAATTGCCCGCTCTGATCGTTGAAAAAAAAGCCCAGAAAGTGTTGCTGGTCACCGATGCCGGATTGGTCAAAACGGGCCTGCCCGATAAAGTGCAACACCTTCTTAAAAATACAGTCCCTCTTGTTATTTTCACTGATGTAGAACCCAATCCCACCGAAGCCTGTATGGAAGCCGCCACCGCCGTTTTGCGATCCAGCCAGTGCGACCTGGTCATTGGATTGGGGGGAGGCAGCGCCATAGACACCGCCAAAGCCGCGTGTTTTCGCCTGAATCACCCCGGTCCGCTCACCGAATTTGAAATCCAGTTTGACGGCCATTTAAAAATCGCCCAGATCGTGCCGCCAATAATTGCCATTCCCACCACAGCGGGCACCGGCAGTGAAGTGGGCCGAAGCGCCGTGATCACCCTCAAAAACGAAGGTCGAAAAGCCGTTATCTTCAGCCCCAAACTGCTGCCTGCAGTTGCTTTGTGCGATCCTGAACTCACCATTGGCCTTCCGCCCCATCTCACCGCAACCACCGGCATGGATGCCCTCACCCACAACCTTGAAGCCTATTTGTCCACCTCTTTTCATCCGATATGCGACGCCATTGCTTTGGGCGGCATTCGGCTTGTGGCGCAAAACCTTGAACAGGCCGTTAAAAATGGCCACAACATCGAGGCCCGATCCAATATGATGCTCGCCTCGAGCATGGGTGCCATGGCCTTCCAAAAAGATCTCGGTGTGGCCCACGCGCTGGCACATCCTTTGTCAACGCTGGCCGATGTGCCCCACGGATTGGCCAATGCCATTGTTTTGCCCCATGCCATGGCCTTCAACAAATCGGCTTGTGCCGCGCGATTAAAAAATGTGGCCCAGGCCCTGGGCTGCTCCGTGCAGGGCCTTTCCGACGATCAGGGAGCCGATATGGCCATTGCGTTTGTGCACACGCTGTTGAAAAAAATTGACATTCCCAGCCGCCTTTCGGCCATTGGCATCACCCAAACCCTCATTCCCGAACTGGCCAAACAGGCCATTGCCGATGCCAATCACCGCACCAATCCCCGACCCTGCACACAAGCCGATATGATCGCCCTCTATCAGGCCGCACTGTAAAAATTATGCCCCCCAAACAACCGAATGACACCCTACCCATCCCCTCTTTTCCAGAGGGAGGACACAAGGGGGATTCTCGCCGCGTTTACAAAGCAGATGCCCTGCTGATGCTGACGGCCCTCATCTGGGGCACAGGTTTTGTGGCCCAACACCTGGGAATGGATCACGTTGGCCCATTCACCTATAATGGCGTGCGGTTTGTCCTGGGTGTTTTGCTCTTGCTTCCATTGTCTGTAAAACAACCATCGCCGGTTCCATTGTCAATGCTGTTTAAATATGGAGGCTGGGCCGGTCTCATTCTCTTTTTTGGGGCATCTTTTCAGCAGGTCGGCCTTGTTTATACAACCGCTGGAAAAGCTGGATTTATCACCGGATTATACGTCATCCTCGTGCCTTTTCTCGGCCTTTTCACCGGCCTGCACATAACCCGAAATGCCTGGTTGGGGGCCGTTTTGGCCACCGTTGGTCTGTATTTTTTAAGTGTTACAGAAACCATCGCCATCAATTTGGGTGACTTGTTAATTTTAATCGGTGCCTTGTTCTGGGCCATTCACATTTTGTTCATTGGCCACATCGCGCCAAAGGTCAACACCTTTCAACTGGCCGCCACGCAATTTGCCGTGTGTGCCATGTGCAGTCTGACCACCGCCATAGTCACAGAATCCATTGTGATATCGAACCTTTATGCGGCAACCCTTCCGATTCTCTACGGCGGCCTGCTCTCCGTAGGTGTTGGGTTTACCCTGCAAGTTCACGCCCAGCGCAATGCTCCGGAAACCCACGCGGCCATCATTTTCAGCCTCGAAGCCGTTTTTGCCGCATTGTCCGGTTGGATTGCCCTTGACGAACAGCTTTCAGCCCGTGAGTTATTCGGTTGTGTGTTGATGTTATTGGGCATGGTCATTGCCCAGATGAAATCGCGATCCAGGTAAATGATAGATCTTCAGATAAAGATTTGAAATACGTGAAAACCTGACGAT
>CAXNEV010000427.1:0-3584 GCA_964200925.1 Candidatus Latescibacterota bacterium
AAGATCCTCTGGGAGCTTACCGTTTGGGCCGCCTCACATTGGACAATGGCCGATCTATGGAGTTGTTTGCTCGGCACAGTGTTGCAACCACGGCGCTGACCTACCTGCACAAAATCCACATCACCAATGATTATCGCCAGCTTCTGAAACTGCCCGATGAGGCTGAAAATCAAGTCCTTGAAGCACCCGCACAACTGGTATTGGGCACCCAACGAGCCCAGTTGCTGGCACAGGGCATTCGCGATTTTTTGCACACGCCCGCTTTAAACACCGCGCTCACGCAGACCGAACCAGAAAAAATGGCAATTGTTCCGATTGCCAAAGAAGGAACACAATTTGACATCACAAACAACCTGCGCACCCTGTTTGGATATGCGTGTGCAGAACTGCCCATTACCGTGCGTCAGGCGGTTCCGCCTGAACCATTTGCCCTTTCTTTTCAGGATCAAAGCATTCTCGATGTTCAGCGCGAACGCATGTTTTTATCCCTGCTGTGTGGCAATGTGTATGATGGCCGTGCCCATGTGGCCATTCTCGATTTTTTATGCCAGCACTTCAAAAATCTCTCGCATGTTGAATTGTTAGCCCCGCAGGCCAGTTTGCAAGGTCTGACCCATTTGTTAGCGCAATCCAATCCGGGCCTGACCTTGCGGGCTCATGTTTTTGAAACCCTGCTTGATGGCGACACGCATTTTCCGCATCCCGAATTTCACATCCACCCCAGCCTGTCAAAAAATTACCGCGCATGGTGGGGGCGCGATCCACAGGGTTTTTCCATTGCCACCATGCCGTGTATCAACCCGGACAGCAGCATTCCGCTTCTTGATCCTGTTCGCCAGATCCGCCTGCTCAACGCTTTGTTAAAGGAGCGACACCGCGTGACCCTGTCGGGTGTTTTCAAACGCCACGTTTTTCCACCCATTCTCACCGTGGGAAGTACAGAATTGTAATGCCATAACAAACGACCACCCGATATCAGGTGGTCGTTTTGTTACAATCATCAAAAACAGTACACAAAAATCAGCCCATCACCAGGCCAGGTCTTTCAACACCGACTTTAAATAGGCAATATCTTCTTGGGCAAACCACTCGCGATCACCCGCCCGTGGGGCTTCAATGCAGATAGGTCCATCAAACCCATCGGCCCTGAGCAGTTTGAGAAACTCCCGATTGTTAATCAAACCATCCCCCAGTGGGCATTTGACCATAAATGTTTGATCACCCACCGGCACAGCGTGAGAATTTTTCAAATGCACCATAAAAATCTGTCCGCTCAAAGTGGCAATCGTTTCTTTCAGCGACGGCACTTTGGAAAAATACACCATATTGCCATAGTCCAGATTTGCCCCAACCGCATCAGATCCAATCATGTCCAGCACTTTTTGGGTGGGTTCGGGCAAATCCGTCAAACAGCCCATATGGGTTTCAAACGCCATTTTAAATTTCAATTCGGTTGCCAGATGCCCCAGCTCGCGAAACCCTTCGGCCGCCCACATATAATGAGCTTCTGTTGCCGCACCCGATCCGCTTGCATGATAATCCCACGAAGGAGCACCTGCATGCCGGGAAATTGCTCCGGCACTGACATTGCACACCGTCAAGTGAAACCGCTGGGCCGCCTGTTGGTAAAAATGCACCCCTTCGGCAATTTGCGCTTTGCGAACCGATAAATCGGGCGAAACCAGATCAATGCCCGGTCCGCCAAACAACACATGTTTTAATCCCGACTTTTCAACTCCTTTGGCAATTTCATCCAAATATTCCTCAACGGTCTCCTGAACACCCGACCGCTTGCGCCGAAACTCAATGCCATCATACCCCCAGTCCACGGCCTTTTGGCACATCTCGGCCAATGTTTGACCCTGCTCACAATAATTGACATGCATAATAATTGGCAACGACATCCCGGCCTCCCTTGGATTATTTAATCCGGTATTTTTCCACCTTGTCCCGATTGAGCGTCACGCCCAACCCAGGCCCATTGACCAATCCCAAATACCCATCGGCAATCGGAAACGTTTCATGAACAATATCATCGGCATGATAAACAACCCCATTCACATCACAGCCATAACCAATATTGCGCATGGCAAAGGCCAGATGCGCCTGGGCTGCGGTGCCAATGCCGAGTTCAGGCATACTGCCAATCATGCAGGGCAACCGCGCTGATTCGGCAATGGCAAAAATTTGCGAAGCCGGAAAAATGCCTCCGGCTTCCGACACATACACATTAAACACATCCACGGCTTCTGCGCGAATACATGCCATGGCATCACCCGGTGTCCACACACTTTCATCGGCCATAATCGGCGTATCGACATGTTCGCGCACATGGTGCAACCCCACCAGGTCGTTAAAATGCAACGGCTGTTCCACCAGTTCAAGATGGAACGGTTCTAATGCTTTAATATTGCGCACGGCTTCTTTGGCATTGGCCCAGCCCATGTTGGCATCCACGCGCAACGTCACGTCATATCCCACTTTGTCGCGAATGGCTTTCACCGTTGCCAGATCGTTTTTTTGATTGCGCCCAATTTTCGCTTTAATCGTTTTATAGCCTTTTTTAACCAGTGAGGCCGCCATTTCGGCCACCTGTGCGGGTTCACCCATCGACAGCGAATGGCTCAGCAACACCTTCTCTCGCACCCGCCCACCCAACAAATTGTACACCGGTGTGTTCAGTGCCTTGCCCACAATATCATAAAGCGCCATATCAATGCCGGCTTTGGCCGGATAAGACCGATGCAAAAGCCCCTCCATTACCGCGTGAATGTCGGCAATGCAAAACGGATCGCGTCCAAGCAAGGCCTGCGCCAGCAAATCGTTGATGTCGTCGGCCTGCCCACGACCGCGGCGATCCCAGATGCTGCACACTTCACCCAACCCCGTAATGCCCGCATCGGTCTCAATTTCCACCACGGCGTTTTCACTGTCCAAACTGCGCCCCAAACTGCTCGTAAAATGCTGTGGCCGAGGCACCCGAACAGGCGTGGCCAAAATGCGTGTGATTTTCAAATCAAACTCCTTTTTTCAATGGTCAAAAAATTGCAAATAAAAACAGTCACTGTGCATATCGCGATTCAAACACCTCAACCGCCGTTTGTGCCGCCAGCATCGACGTTTTCACGCGATTTTCAAACCCCGTCAACATACCCGTTTCAATTGTAAATGACGGGCCGTATTCGCTGGCCGCAAAATCGGCCAGGTTGAGTCCTTCACCGCGTTTTTGCGCATGCAACCAGTACACCCCGCGTTCGCCGCGTGTGAAAAACGACCCTGGCAAATACGCTTCTGAAGCCAGTGCCTGCCCCGAATCAGCCACCGCTTTAATCATGCGATCGGCCATCTGTTTTTCCCACTGTTCATCGGCCTCATTTTTTTGATGGCGCGCCGAAAACCAGAAAGCATTGCCTTCGTGTTCGTGCAAATCCAGTGTTAATCCCGGTTTGATGTCGGCCATCACATCGCGCACACTGCGCGATTCCACCGGTGCCCAGGAGGTATCGTGAAACCGGTTGATGTGCAGCACTTCCCCTTCAGGACTGACAATCAACGTATAAGCCCGCTGGCAAAACCCGGTGCCT
>CAXNEV010000428.1:0-3582 GCA_964200925.1 Candidatus Latescibacterota bacterium
TTCTTTTTGACAATGGCAACTGATCCCACTACATTTCTCCTATCTTGCTCTTAAATCCTTAACCAATAAAGTTAAAAATGCCTACGGATTCTCACCCACATTTTGATCACCTATATCCTGAAGAACGCGAAATTCGGTTTCAGCAGATCATAGAAAACATGGGCGAAGCATTTTTTATGGCTTCACCCGATTTGCAGCGGTTTCTCTATGTGAGCCCTGCTTATGAAAAAATCTGGGGACGTTCGCGCGAATCGCTTTATACCATGCCCGTTTTGTGGCTCAAATCGATTTATCGGGCAGACCGCCGCCTCGTGGCCGATGTTGCCAAAAATCATGGGGAAAATGCCAAACAACACGTTTTTGAATACCGCATCATGCACCCCAATGGCAGTCTGCACTGGATACGCAGCCGTGTGATTGCCTTGCGCGATGAGCATGGTCAGCACTATCGCTCCGTTGGTTTTTCTGAAGATATCACCGAACAAAAAGAAATACAGGAAGCCCTGCACAAATCTTATGATTTGCTCGAACGCCGCGTGCAGGAACGCACCGCAGACCTGGAAAAAGCCGTTGCTGCTGAGCATGCAGCCAACCAGGCCAAAAGTGAATTTTTGGCCAATATGAGCCATGAAATACGCACGCCCATTAATGGCCTGATGGGAATGGTTCAGTTGCTTTCAGAAACGCGATTAACCCCGGAACAGCGCGAATATATAGATTTGTTAAAAACATCGAGCAATGTGCTGTTGCGCATCATCAATGATGTGCTCGATGTTTCAAAAATAGAAGCTGGCAAACTCGCCATAGAAAAAATCCCATTTAGTTTGCGAGGTCTTTTTAGCGACACTTTAAGTACTCTTGGGGTTCGCGCCCGTGAAAAAGATTTAAAATTGTTGCACACCATTTCCCCAGACATCCCCGACAACCTCATAGGAGATCCTGGTCGCCTGCAACAAGTTTTGTTTAACATCATTGGCAACGCCCTCAAATTTACACAAAAGGGCAATATTGATGTCACGGTTATGGCAGATGCTCAAACTGTTGAAAAAATCATCCTGCACGTTGCCATTGCCGATACGGGCATAGGCATTCCGAAAGAACAACAAGAACGAATTTTTGACGCTTTTACACAGGCCGATACATCCCACACGCGCCAATATGGCGGCACGGGATTGGGGTTGTCCATTTCATCTCAACTAACGACCTTAATGGGCGGTCGTCTGAGCGTGGAAAGCACTGTGGGAAAAGGTTCGACATTTCACCTGATCTTGCCATGCAACTTGCCCAATACCCCCTTGATTTTAGATTTACCGCCTGCTTTTAAAAAAGTCGAATTGCCCATTCGCCCTTTGCGCATCTTGCTTGCCGAAGACAACCCCATTAATCAACGCCTTGCCACTCGCTTGCTTGAAAAACAGGGGCACCATGTAACCCTGGCAGAAAATGGACAAAAAGCGCTGATTAAAGTGCGCACCGAAACTTTTGACGCCGTGCTGATGGATGTGCAAATGCCCGATATGGATGGCCTGGAAGCTACGCGCGCCATTCGCCGGTTTGAAGCTCAAAATGGTGGGCACATTCCGATTATTGCCCTAACGGCCCATGGAATGCAAGAAGATCAGCAGCACTGTTTGCATGCTGGCATGGATTATTATATGTCCAAACCCATTGTGATTGGAGAATTACAGCGCTTGTTGTTTGAAATCGCGCGGTCGTAATGCAATCGGTCAATTCATAAAAATAAGCGGCCTCGAAGACATTTTCGAGACCGCTTGTTTTTATACGGGCAGCACCCGTTAGGGTTCATCCAGAAATAAGTTTCCAGTTTTGCAAATCTGCGAACCAGTGGGTGCCGCGAAGCGGCAAGATTCCCGAATCAACGAGTGCCGCAGGCAAGTTCCCGAAGGGAACACACCGCAGGTGTCTCGTTGATCACAAGCGAAGCGAGTAACATTGGGAATGCACCGAAGGTGCCCCACTGCTCACGAACGAAGTGAGTCATCGCCCAATTGCCTATTCACCTGATGCTCATGTTTTGCAATGCTCTTTTACGCCGGTGAAAGCTGTGCCCCGCCATCTACCCGCAGCACTTGTCCGCTGATGAAGTTGGCCAGTGGCGACACAAAAAACTGCACGGCACGGGCAATCTCATCGGGCCGCGCATAACGAATCAGGCTCGGTGTGTCCATCGCTTTTACCAGTTCTGCATCGGCCTGCCCGGTGGCCATAAAACGCCCGCTCAAAGATCCGCCTGGTGCTACCATATTCACCGTAATGCCAAATTCCCGGAGTTGCCCCGCCAGGCAACGCGTATAATGGGCCTGACCGGCTTTGGCACTGGCATAAATGGCCCCCTGTGTTTGCCCCAAAAATCCATCCACCGATCCAATGTTGACAATGCGCCCCTGCCCGCGTGCCACCATTTTGGGCACCACAGCCCGACAACAATAAATGGTCGTCATCAAGTTTCGTTCGATCACCGCAGTTAAATCAGCCTCTGAAATGCCCACGGCATCGTTGGGTTTGGGTTTGCCTCCTGAAGCTGCGATATCCCCACCGGCATTGTTCACCAGCACATCAATGGGGCCCAAATTGCGTTCAATTTGCAAAACCGCTTGCGCCACATCATCTGGATTTGACAAATCGGCAAACACGGTTGTCACCGGCACGCCTATTTTTCCAATTTCACTGGCCACATAACGCGTTGACGGGGCTTCGCCAAATTCTGCAGCTGTGTGATCCGACCGGCTGTGCACCACAACAGAAGCACCACACCGCGCCAACCGTTCTGCAATGGCCCGGCCCAATCCGCGCGAAGAAGCCGTTACCCAGGCTACCTTGCCCTTGAGCAGTTCGGGATACACACCTTCCTGTTCAAAATCATTGCCCGCCATCACCCGCTCCTTGAAAAATGCGTTAACATCGCGTTAGAACGCTAACATCGCGTTGAAACGTTGAATGTCACAATCTCGAAAACCATGTGCCTCTGGTGGGGTAGAACGTGCCAACGTTCAACGCGCTTTTAAAATACCACCCCCAGCACATCTTTGCAAGCTTTTGCATGGGACAATCCTGTCACAGATGAGACAAAAAACCCATCCATAAACACCGTGAATTCCCATTTTAATATCAAAACAACTTCTAATTTTCCCCATGTAGCCGATCATGAACAACCCTTATTTCTGGCACGGAAATTGCCAAAAAAAGAAAAGGCAGCACCATATACATATACATGGGGTGATCGGGAGGGCAGTAAACCAGAAGGAGGGCGCGGTTATGAGCGGACAGGGTATAGGATTTGGCGTGATTGGATGTGGTGTGGTTGCCGACTATCACATCGGCGGCATTTTGAACACAGAAGGTGCCCGTTTGATTGCCATTAGCGATGTGGTTGAAACACGTGCAAAAGAAGTCGCCCAAAAATACAGTGTTGCATGTTACACAGACCACCGGGAATTGCTCAAAAATCCCGATGTGGATGTGGTCTGCATCACCACACCCAGCGGCATTCGCATCCCCATTGCCACCGATGCGGCCTCGGCGGGCAAACACCTCATCATTGAAAAACCCTTAGACATCAAT
>CAXNEV010000429.1:0-3579 GCA_964200925.1 Candidatus Latescibacterota bacterium
AAGATTTGAAATAAGAGGAAAACGAATGACGGACATGAAATGCGTTGGAACGCGTAAACGTGTTTTAATCCATATCTTCACAAAACATCATCTCATCAAAACCCGAATATCGCCCTGCCGCATCGTAACGCCTTTGGTGTCCAGATAATTCAACATCGGCACGGCATATTTGCGCGTGGTGCCAACCAGGTCTCGAAAGGTTGCCACATCAATCTGGTTATGTGTCTGGAAATAACCCACAACTTGGTTTTCTATTTTTGCCATCACGTCTGGCAGCACCAAAACACCATCGTCAAGGCGGATCACCTCGCCCATAGCCTGCATGGCAACCACCACATTTTGAACCCTTTTTTCATCTTGTTTGAGCACATCGGGCAACCCTTTCAAATCCGTAGGTGTTGTTCCCCCTTGTTTCAAAACCGACAGAATGTCACCTCGCATCCCCTCCTGATCGTCAGACAGTTGGATGCGATAATCGCGCAAACATAACAAGGCATCCACCATCTTCAATTCCCCTTCGCGAACCAGTTGGTCAATACCCGTTTCATAAAAATCAACTGACGGTCTTCCGGCAACCAGTGGACGCAACTCATTGCGCCCTGCCCCCGGTCGCAAAGGATTGGCTGTGTGAAACCCGGTCATGGCCACGCGTATGCCTTCCAACAACTGCGTCCAATTCTCCATGTGGGCAAAATAATCGCGCCCGGCATGGGCATATGCTCTCACCTCGCCCAAAGCCACCAGATCGCGCAATCGCGCAACAATTTCCCCTTTTGAAATGCCCATCTCCACAGATAGATCATCAACCGTACGAGCGTGCAATCCGGCTGATTTTAATCGCGCTTTCAACACCTGCGAAAGATCGTCTTGCTCCAGCGCCTGCACCGCCTGCAACACATCCTCGCGCATTCGCCGGTGTTTGATGGGTTGTGTATCCAGCACCACGCCCCCACCTAAGGTTTGCACGGGAGAATATCGCCGAATCACAAACCGATCGCCCCTGGCCGCAACACCGGGTTCTTCCAACCGCAGTTGAACCAGTTGCGATTCGCCGGGCAGCAACTCATCACGCTCCAACAAAATCACTCGGGCCAGCACTTCGCGTGGCCCCAGGTGCAAATGCACACGCGTGCGATTTTTTAACACCGACGGCGCATCGGAAAGCAATTGCAACCGGGCATCAATCATAAACGTCGTTTTGAAATACCCCGGTTGTGCCAAAATATCACCCCGTGTCACATCGCTCAGGTCAACCCCATTGACATTCAGCGCTGCCCGTGCACCCA
Source organism: Candidatus Latescibacterota bacterium (assembly GCA_964200925.1). Lineage (GTDB taxonomy): Bacteria > Latescibacterota > UBA2968 > UBA2968 > UBA2968 > CAXNEV01. Next base: position 1,287 of record CAXNEV010000429.1, read on the forward strand.
CATGGGCCACATCCACGTCTTTTCCATGCGTTTGAACCCCGCGCACACGCACCATCTTGCCTGCGGGCAACAATTCCAGTTCGTCTCGCCCTTTGACTTCTCCAGAAATCACCGTGCCTGTAACCACCGTGCCAAATCCCTGCACCGAAAACACGCGATCCACCGGCAAGCGAAACACACCCCGATCAGGGCGCGATTCAATTTTTGCAATCTCCGCTTCCAGCACATGGCGCAAATCATCAACCCCCTGTCCGGTCACAGATGACACCGGCACAATGGGTGCACCGTCCAAAAACGTGCCCTCAAAAAGCTCGCGCAATTCTTCCTGCACCAGTTCCAACCAGTCTTCTTCCACCAGATCGGCTTTGGTCAAAGCCACCACACCACGCGGCACACCCAGCAAATTCAAAATGCCCAGATGTTCTCTTGTTTGTGGCATCACCCCGTCATCTGCTGCAACAACAAACACCGCCAGATCAACCGTGCACACACCCGTTACCATATTTTTCACAAACCGCTCGTGGCCCGGCACATCAATAATCGTCACATGGTCTTTCCAATAGGCAAAACCAATGTCAATTGTCACCCCGCGTGCCTGTTCTTCGGGCAGGGTATCTGTTTCAATTCCTGTCAGGGCTTTAATCAGCGACGTTTTGCCATGATCAATATGCCCTGCTGTTCCGATAATCACATGTGTCATAGTTAAAATTTCTCAAATCAATGTCTAATCATCCCAAGCGCAGAGACATCCTATCAACTTTCATTTGCAGCACGCAGAATATCTTGAAAAGTACGATCACCAATTCGTGCACCATTTTGTTTAAATTGTTCCAGCACAGGTCGAACACTTGTAATCAACCTTTTCGCCTTAGCGACAATCAACAGCCCACCACTGCCCATTATTGGCATGCGAAGTGCTTGAGCAACGCCCCTAACGCGCCGATCATCACTCAAAAGAAAATCGGGCTGTTTTTCCATTGCCAATAAAATCACAGAAGCATCTGCTTGTCCCAAAGAAAAATGTTCAATATCATCAAAATAGTCGGGAAGTTGAATGGATTGTACTTCGATAGTCTGCACCATTCGAATTTCTTCAATTCCAGGCCTACCATTACCTGCCACAACAACTTCCTGATAAACCAATGGAGAAATAAAAATTGAATTGAAAATCTCCGAAAGAAGATGAAAATATCCTGTACGTGCAAAAAGAATTAGAATATTCGCATCAGAAACAGCAATCATGTTCTGTTATTCTCATGGGTCAATTTTTTTAAACCTTCAAGTTCGTAAAGAAAATCCTCTTTTGAATACGATATTAATTCTACATGATGCGCATTCATGAGATCAAGAAAATCATATCGATTTATATTGAGCAATTCAGCCCCTCGTCCGGCACTTATTCGACCTCTGCGAACCAAATCGAGTATCAACGCCCGTTTTACTTCTGATTCTACTTTATCCAAACCACCTAATTCATCAACAAGCGAAGTGGAAAGATGTATAGTGACTTCTTGCACGCCGTCTGTCATACTATCCCCTTGATAAAATAATCCTGATACCTATTTCTTTACCGCCCACTGCACAGCTTCGGCCACCACCTTTATTTCATCGGGCCACAGTGTGCGCAAATCGAGAAACAAACGATCTTCTCGCACATAACCCACAACCGGAGGATCGTATTGGCGCAACCGCGCGGCCAAATCATCAATCCCGACATGGGAAGAAAAAATCGCCACGGCACAACTTGGAATCACTTCTAAGGGCAATGCACCACTGCCCGTTTGCGCTTTTGAATTCACCAGTTCCACATCCAATCCATTCAAACCTTTTAACAATTTCACCAGACGCTGTCCCCTCCGTTTTAATACGGCAACCGATTCCGTCAACATTTTCAACGTCGGATGGGTTTTGTGAAGTGTGGCGGGATTCAAATACAATTTCAACGTTGCTTCCAAAGCTGCGTATGTCAGCTTGCCACAGCGCAAAGCCCGCATCAAAGGGTTTTGGCGAATCTGTTCAATCGCATTTTTTTTGCCCACCAGAATGCCCGATTGAGGCCCACCCAGCACTTTATCACCACTGAATGTCACCACATCCACACCGGCTTTCACACTATCGGAAACCAGCGGTTCATAGGGCAACCCATATTTTTGCAAATCAATCAAAACCCCACCGCCCAAATCGTGCGCCACCGGCACGCCGCATTTTTGCCCCAGGGCCGCCAATTCTTCAAGCGCCACCTCTGCTGTAAACCCCATCACTTTGTAATTGCTGGGATGCACCACCAGCAGAA
>CAXNEV010000430.1:0-3573 GCA_964200925.1 Candidatus Latescibacterota bacterium
AACACAGAAGGAAGCAGGGCTTCCAGTTGTTCCAGCGGTTTGTTTAAACTGCGAATGGCATGTACCCAGAAATCGGGTTTTTCAAGGTTTTGATCAATGCTGCGTTTGGCCACTTGCTCTGCCGTGTCACTGCCTGTTAGTCGCAAAAACGCTTCATAACGCGGCAGAAAACCCGGGCCTTCCTGTTTGAAGAGGGCAAATAAGCCGCGGCTGAGCAAAAATCCAAATGTATAAGGATAATTGTAAAACGTGACCCCTGTAATATAAAAATGCAATTTGGAAGCCCAGAAATACGGGTCTTCTCCACCCACTTCTAACACATCGCCAAAAATGCGCCGCTGCGATTCAACCATCAATTCTTTGATGCGACTCACCGGCACTTCGCCTTTGGCGCGCGCTTCGTAAAATGCCTTTTCAAATTCAAACCGCACTGGCAAATCGGTTAAATAAATCGCCCCGTGTCCCACTTCCATATCCAGCGTTAAGGCTTTTTGCAGATTGTTCACATCGGGATTTTCCAAAATGCCATCGGTCAGGATCATTTCGCCAAATGTCGAGGCCGATTCGGCCAGGGTCATCGGATAACACGATGCAAAGGGGCGCTGTTCGCGCAGAACATAACTGTGAAAGGCATGGCCGGCTTCATGGGCCAGGGTGCGCACATCGTTAATGGTTTTGTTAAAGGTCATAAAAATGCGCGACTGGTTGATGCATTCGGATCCCGTGCAAAAAGCCCCAGGCGTTTTTCCAGCACGTGGTTCCCATTCTATCCAGTTGTGATCGTACATGCTTTGCACAAAATCCCCCAGCGCAGGATAGGCGCGCGCAAAAGCCGATTGCACCATTGTTTTTCCCATCTCCCAATCCAGCCCCTCATCTTCTGGCAACGGCAGAGGGGCTCCCAGATCGTACCAGGCGATGGTTTGTCGCTCCATGGTTTTTGCTTTCAATGTTAAAATGCGCTGGGCCAGGGCGCGTTCCGCGTGAATGGCTTCAAACATGGCCTGAAGCGTTTTTCGGGAAATGGCCGATTGAAAACAGGCCACATCGAGAAAGTGATCGACCCCGCGATATCGGTTGAGCGTGTGCCGTGTACCGGCAATGGCATTGAGTGCGGCTCCTGCCACATCTTCCATGTGTTGCCAGGCCGCATTGCCACCGTCAAAAGCCGCTTTGCGAACGGCCCGGTCGGGTTTTTCCATGAACGACCGGCGTTGAGACATGGGCAATCGCTTTTGGGTGCCGTCGGGAAAGATCATGTCAAATTCAAGTTTGCCCGAAATTTTGTCGTACAAACGCCCCCATGCATTCAGACCATCCACACTTAAATCGGCCGTTAGTGCCTCACGCGGTGCATCCATGGTAAATTGTGCTTCCTGGCGCATGCGGCGCAAACAATAGGTTCCACCTTCAAAAGATTTGCGCGATACAAAAATTTCGAAATCTGTGTCGGATGCCCCTTTTAGCGCACGCAACAACTCAACCTGCAATTTGGCCCCGTCGGCACTCATCTTCGACATTTCGGCCTCGGCCTGCGAATAGGCTTCGTTGCGGGCATCCACCGAACTCAAACATCCGATGTAAGAACTGATATGTCCAAAACGCGTGCCCAGTTTTTCGTAGTGCAAAAAGAGGGGTTCCCATTCGGCCATATTGTCCGATTTCAGCACATCCAATTTTGACGCTTTTTCCTGCAATGTGGCCACGTCTTTTTGGATGGCTTCTTTAAAAGCCACCATATCGGGGCCATTAAATTCTGAAAAATAATCGGTCAAATCCCAGTTCATTGTTGTTTGTGCAGATGCCATAAATCTCCCATCCCTTTTTAATTGGTCGCAAAAAAAGGCTGACTCCATGCCCGGCGCACCCCGCAGTGTGCCTCAATTCGAAAATAGGCCAGATCAGGTTTGACTGGCCAGGTTAGTTTGCAACCTGTTTCGCCATATAATACCCGACCTTCAGGGCCTATGACCTGTATTTTTTGAACGTGTTTGGCACATGACATGTGCAACACATTTTCATCGATCCCAATGGATTTAAAGGACGGCGACGTACTGGCAAAAAACGCCCCGCTTTTGAGTTGTTCCACCAGAAATTGCCAAGTCACGGTTTCCATCTCTTCGGGCACCTGCACACACACCCAACCGTGGCCGGGAGCGGAATATTGACAGTGAAAATCATCGGTTGCAATGCCCCAAATACGTTTGCCTTGTGAAAGCACGTCATCCCAGATTTTCACATTTGCGGTTTCATCACACCCGCGTCCTTCGCGCAATCCGTTAAAAAGCTCAAAAGCATGCAATTCATCTGCTGCGGCATGAATGTTCTCGGCCCCATGCGCATATTCCTGCGGGTGGCAGGCCGCCACAAACCCACCTGCTTGCCGCAATGCCTGTGCCCGCTGGCAAATATTTTCCGATGGTGTGGGTGTGATTGCAAACACCCCGATTTCCAGAATGTGATCGGTGCGGCCGTTTTCCTCTCCCGGAATCAGAACCAGCCCGGCCTGATTCTGCCATGTTTGCCACTGGGGTTCATCAGGAGCCAAGTTGTGATCGGTAATGGCCATAAAATCGTATCCCAAACTGGCATACATCGGCCCGCTTTGCGACACATCCATAAAACGCCCACAGCATGTATGGCCGTGCAAATTGCCTTTCAACCAGCGCGTTGATTGGCTATAAGGATTGAGATACAAAATGTTCCTCCTAAATAAGAGCCCGGCCTACCCATGATTTTTATTGCACGGAATATACAAAAACACATCGGTTCACAATCAATCAATATCAAAATAATCTATCCCGTGATCGCGCAAGATTTCATCCACCAATTCTTCCCAAACTCCGTGTGGGTTCCAGATTTGTTGCATCGTCTTTTTGGCCTCTGCCGGATCTATACCCTGATGGATAATCCGATATAAAAATGTAAATGCCGAAACGCGCATATTGGCCACACAGTGGGCAAACACCCGCCGCCCGTCATTGGCCTGGAGCACTTTGGCAAACAAATCGAAATCGGCTTTTTGAGGGGCATCCCATTTCACCGGAATATGCACATAAACCATGCCTTCCCGCGAGACCAGCGTGCCTTCTTCAGGCAATGCCTTCTCACCGGGCATGGCCAAATTGATCACGGTATCATATCCGGCTTTTTTGATATCGGCAAATTGTTCGGCCTTCGGCTGACCCGCCGTACCCAGGGTTTCTGCCACTTCTATAAAATTGGTGATCTGAGACAGGTCTGCCATGTGTGATCTCCCGTTTGTTTACCACAAAACTTGAATCACCATGCGAATGGCCAACATGGTGATCAAAATTTTCAAACCCTGGCGAAACAGCGTTTCAGGAACATAGGTGCGCACACGAGTGCCAGCATAAGATCCCAGCGTGGCGGCACACACCATGCCCAGCACAAGGTGCAGATAGGGTCCAAAGGCAAATCCAACCAGACCAAAAGCCATCACTTTTAAGATATGCATGGCCGCCATTTGCACCGCGTGTGTGACCACAGTGCGGTCGCGTCCCAAATTTTCACGCAACAAAAAAGGCATGTTCAAGGGTCCGGCAACCCCCA
>CAXNEV010000431.1:0-3571 GCA_964200925.1 Candidatus Latescibacterota bacterium
GCACAAGGAGGCATTTTTGATCAGGTGGGAGGTGGGTTTCACCGGTATTCTACAGATGTAAACTGGCTGGTGCCGCACTTTGAAAAAATGCTTTACAATCAAGCACAGCTTGGGCGTGTGTATGCACACGCATACCATCTCACAGGCGACTGGTTTTATGCGCGGGTGGCACGGCAAACCTTCGATTATGTGTTGCGCGATCTGCATTTTCCACAAGGGGGATTTTATTCGGCAACCGATGCCGACAGCGAAGGGGAAGAAGGGCTATTTTTTGTGTGGACACCCGATGAGATTAAAACTGCGCTTTCTGCTGAACAGGCCGATCTGGCACTAAATCTGTTTGGCATCAGCAAGTCAGGCAATTTTGAAGGGCGAAATATTTTGCATTTGTCCATGCCATTGGAAGAATATGCGTCAAAACACGCACTGTCCCTTGAAGTTTTGCTTCAACAGGTCAATCACATTCGCGAGCAGCTTTATCAAACACGCGAACAACGGGTGCATCCACTGCGAGATGACAAGATTTTAACCGCATGGAATGGCATGATGATTACCGCACTGGCCGAAGCATCAGAAATTTTGCGGGAACCGCGTTATGAACATGCGGCAATCCGCGCGGCCGAGTTTTTGTGGGCCAATAATCGCAAACCATCGGGAGATCTCTGGCGCGTGCATCTCAATGGCCGGTCGTCCATTTCCGCAGGGCAAGAGGATTATGCCTATCTGGTGGAGGCATTTGTAACGTTGTACGATATGACGGAAAACGCGGTGTGGTTGGATCGGGCAAGTGAAATTGCAGATGAAATGATCGCACAATTTTGGGACGATCAGCAGGGCGGCTTTTTTATGAGTGCGGAGGGTGTTGACAACCATTTGATCGCGCGGCCCAAAAATTCAACCGATGGAGCAACCGCATCGGGCAACTCCGTAGCCATTCGCGCACTGACAATGCTGGCAAACCGCACGGGAGACGAGACATATCGCACCCGCACTGAAACAGCCATCAGCGCGTTTGGCACAGCCCTTTTGCAATACCCATCCAGTTATGCCTATTTGATTGCAGCGGTTGATGAATGGTTACAGGGTGCCGCAGGATCGCGCCAATACGGGGCACAGGGCCATGTAAAAGCAACAGCTTTGTTTGTGCCCCAAAAACCCGGCATCGGTCAGGTGACCATTCAGCTTGCCATTCAAAACAGTTGGCATATCAATGCCCACAAACCGCTTCAACAAGACCTGATTGCCACACAGATCAGCATAGATGCAAGCCGCAAATCATGGCAACTCAATTCGGTGATCTATCCAGAACCCAAACAGGTAAAGCTTTCTTTTCAACAAACACCTCTATCTGTTTATGAAGGGAAAAATGAAATCACAGCAGAACTCTCCTGTGATTCGGGTACTCTGGATCGTGCCACAGTCATTTCCATTCGGCTTCAATTTCAGGCCTGTAACGATCAAATTTGCCTGCTCCCCGAAGAAATGGTTCTAAACGTGCCAATAGGTGTTTTAGAAAAATAAACCTCTATGAAGGGTAACGCTCTGGCAAACAGAATATATTTTGTCTTTTGAAATCCGCGTGTGATTTTTAACAAGATGCGATTGCAGGGAGGTATTGCGATGAGGATTGATGCAAGTTTATTTGTGGGAGCCTGTGCATTTCGGGAGTTGCCGTCAAGTGTCGATGATCTTCAGGCATTGCGTTTACACGCCGAACTGGATCGGGCTGTGGCAACGGGATTTCGGTCGATATTTTATTTTGATCCGATTGACGGATTGGCAAAGGATCTGGCGCAGTATGAAACCCTTGCCGAGTGGTTGTATTTCTGGGCAGTAGTCAACCCGGAATTCCCACAATTGGAAGCGTTGGCCAATCAGGCAAAAGATGAGGATCGCATTGTGGGATTGCGGTTGTTTCCAGGCTTGCACGGGTATCGATTGGATTCGGAACGATTGAAAATTGTTGTGGATATGTCCGTGGAACGAGGATTGCCGATCAATATAACGGCGCGACTGTTTGATATTCGGGTGGCACCTAAAATGGTCACGCAAGAGGATATCGATCTGTCCGATCTGGCTGCATTTTTGGAACGCACAAAAAAAACAACCGCCATTTTGTCGATGTTCTTTTTTAATGAATTGACACGGCTGAAAGTGGATTGGCACGATTTGCCCAATGTGTATATCGATCTGGGCTGTTGCAAACCAACAGCGGCCTCATTTGACGATTTGCCTTCGTGGTTTCCCACAAACCGGGTGCTGTTTGGCACGGGAGCACCCTATTATTACTGGGCCGGCAGTCGGCTGGCATTGGAAGGGGCGCAATTGCCCCATGCAGACAAACAAGCAATTCTGGGCAACAATGCGAAGGAGGTGTTTTCATGGATCTGATCAACGCTTTGCATCAATTTCGCATTATCGATGGGCACGCACACAACTGGAATTTATTTGCCAAAACCGATTATTTAGTGGATTGTCTGGACCGATACGGGCTGAATGGCATGATCATTTTGAGCAATGTGACCGGTGGCGGCGACCCAACACCCGAACAGGTCGAAAAATCCAATGAAGACACAGCCCGATTGCGCGATGTTGTGGGAGACCGGATCATTCCGTTTTGTTATGTCAATGCCGTACACACGGAAAATGCATTAAAACAGATTGCAAAATACCGGGCAGAAGGGTTTGTGGGATTGAAGTTCTGGATCAGTCAACACGCAACAGACCCGCGTACCTGGGCGGTGACGGAAGCAGCAATAGATGTGGGCTGGCCCGTGCTTTATCACGCCTATTACCGAACACACGGCGAAGCGCCGTCTTCTGAAGCACCACCGCTTGAAATTGCAGACCTGGCCCAGCGTTACCCACACGGACAATTTATTATGGCGCATATGGGCGCGCAGTTTGAACACGGTTTGCGGGCGGTGGCAAATTGCCCCAATGTGCTGGTGGATTATGCAGGCACAATCAATGAAAAAGGGGCCTATGAAATGGGGATAGAGTTGATGGGTGAAGATCGGGTGGTATTTGGAACCGATTTGCCAGGCGCGTGTTATTATACCAATGCCGGGCGCGTGCTGGAGCTGGATGTGCCGGATCGGGTGAAGCAGAAAATTTTTGCAGACAATCTTTTGCGGGTGCTGGGCAGAGCATAAAAAGGATTAAATTTCTTTCCTCTGGCATAAAAAGGTCATTTCTGGTATCTTTTTGTCTTGAAAAGGATCGCCCGGTCGAGGTCGGCCGGGTGTTTCTGTATGCAGTGAGGTATTATCACATCTTTACAAAACACGCGATACGGGAAAATTTTCCGCGCGACAAGGAGTTGTAAAACGGTGTCCGAAACAAAACCAAATATTCGAAATATTGCGATTATTGCGCACGTTGACCACGGCAAAACCACACTGGTTGACGGGATGTTAAAACAAACAAAGGTTTTTCACGAGAATCAAACAGTGCAGGAACGCGTACTGGATTCCAACGATCTGGAACGCGAGCGCGGCATTACAATTCTGGCAAAAAATACGGGTGTTGTGTATGAAGGTGTGACGATCAATATTGTGGACACACCGGG
>CAXNEV010000432.1:0-3569 GCA_964200925.1 Candidatus Latescibacterota bacterium
CAGGGCATTTTTAGAAGCCTGATGATCGCCTTGGTTCATGATCACTCCAATACCATTGAAGTGGTCAGATCATTAAGTCGGGATGATTTTCTCTATCTGCCCAAAGAGAAATGGCATAAATCCAATGCTGTGGGTCTTTATTATTCACTTGATGATGCCAATGTCACCGCTGAAACTGCCCGACTTGGAAAAATGCAAATCGTTGAAGAATGGAGTGCTAAATTTGATGGGCGCATCGACACCCCGTCGTCGCGCAGAAATCAGGTTGCCTTTTTTATACCGATTAAGCGAAATGCCAAGGTCTTGGCAGTTCTGGCTACGGGCAGCACTTTAGCTGAAAAAGAGATCATGCTCCAGCGAATTGAGGCCATGCAACCACTGCTCAACCAGTTTGGAATCGCCCTCGACCATTCAACTCTTTATCAGGAATTGGAAAACAGTGAACGCCGATATCATTCTTTGTTTGAAAACATGCAAAGCGCCTTTGCCTATCACCAATTGGTTGTGGACAGCCAGAACAATCCCGTCGATTACATATTTTTAGATGTCAACAAGGCTTTTGAAACCATGATGGGTTTAAAACGGGATGCTATTCTGGGCAAACGTGTTACGGCCGTTCTGCCCGGCATTGAAAAAGAACCTATTGGATGGATCCAGCGATATAGCAAAGTGGCCACAACAGGCATACCCGATCAATTTGAATATTATTCAAAATCCCTCGACCGGTGGTTTTCCATTTCTGCCTTCAGTTCTCAAAAAGGATTTTTTGTTACCCTTTTTGACGAAATCACCCAACGCAAAAAAACTGAGGTGCAAACCGCCGCTCTTTTGTCCTTTCAAAAACAATTGCTCGATACCCCCCTCATCTGGGTTTGCGCATTTGACCGAAACCGCCGATTTACGTTCTGGAACCGGGGGGCCGAACTCATTTCGGGTTATTCGTCTGCCGAAGCTTTGCACGATGTCTCATTTTGGAATCGTCTGTTTCCCGACCCAACATATTTTAAAACGGTGACTGAAGAAGCCAGAGCCCATTTAAAAAAATGGCAGCGCATTGAAGACTGGGAAACCACCATTTGTTGCCGGGATGGCAGTCGCAAAAGAATTTCATGGTATGCCAACAGGCTTACCAATAACAATCATGAAACCACGGGAATTCTGGCACTTGGCATTGATATAACTGAACAGAAAAAATTGAGGGAAGAAGTGGTTCGCCTGGAAAGGTTAAAAGCGCTGGGAGAATTATCCGCAGGCGTGAGCCACAATTTGAACAATATGCTGACGGGCATTTTGGGACCAGCAGAACTATTAAAACATCTTACAACCGATCCTGCCCTGATTGAAAATATCGACGATATTATTACCTCGGCCCTTCGCGCCAGCGACCTGGTCAAACAATTCAATCGGACAGTGCGCCGCGATGTTCACGATCAACTCCAGGCCGTTGACGCCAACAAGGTGATCCAGGAAGCCATTCGCAGTGCAACCCCCCGTTGGAAAGACGAACCCGAATCCAGAAACACACACATTGAAATTCAAACCCACTTAAATCCAATTCCACATGTGGCCGCCACAGAATCGGGCCTTTATGATGTTTTGCTCAATTTGATTTTCAACGCCGTAGATGCAATGCCTCAAGGTGGCATATTGTCTTTTAAAACTTTCCAGCATGAAAATTGGATACGCATAACCATTGCAGATACGGGCATTGGCATGAATGAAAAAACCCGCTTGCGCATTTTTGAACCCTTTTTTACAACCAAAAACAATGTGGGCACAGGCATGGGCCTGGCAACGGTTTATGCCAATATTAAACGCTGGGGCGGAAATATTACGATTGAAAGCCAACCCGCGCAAGGTTCGACATTTTATCTCGATTTTCAACCCGGTTCGCCCATTCTTGCGCAAGAGGCAAAACCTGTTGAACCCACACCGTCTGCCAGACTGCTCATTGTTGAAGACGATGCCGTTATTCTCAAAACCCTCGATAAAGTGTTGTCCAAAAATCACCGCGTAACCACCGCTCACAACAGTGCCCATGCCCTCGACTTAATTGCCCAGGGCGATTTTGATTTGGCTTTTATAGACCTCGGCCTTCCCGATATGTCAGGCGATAAATTAGCCCAACAGGCAAAAATTCTGCGCCCGAAATTGCGAACGGTGCTCATGACCGGATGGATGCTTTCTGAAAATGACCCGCGTCGCCAATCATGTGATTATTATCTTCAAAAACCCATTTCTGATTTCAACCTGATTCAGCACATCATTGCAAAATGCCTTTTGTCTCAAAAACCATAAATCAAAAAGCCTGGCTAGTTGGCCAGGCTTTTTTTTTAATTACATCATTTTCTGTTTGCGTTTCACCAGTTGTATAGAAACCCCCCAGGGATCTCTCAACATCGCCAGCGTATCTCCGGCATCTGTCTGGTAGGGGTCTTGAATCACACTGGCCCCGGCTGATATTAATTTTTGAAAATCGGTGTCTATTTCATCCGTATAAAAAGCAAAGTGCAATGCCAGGTGGTGTACAGAAAAATAATCCGTTGTTGTTATGGACGGCTGTTTGTAAACCTCAAACATCGTTTGTCCTGAAGAATCGGCCAGAAACGTCATCTTCACCGGGGGAGGCCCTTGTCGCACCAGCCGCATCCCCATATGGTCGCAATACCATTTGGCCACAACATCGGGATCCTCCACCACAAACGCAATGTGTTCTATTTTCACCTTTTATCCTTTCTCAAACGGGTCTGTGTTTGTTTTTTACCTCATACCTTCAAGCTGCAATTGTTCTGTCAAATGACACCTGATCAAATGACCAGGTGTGACTTCTCGCAAATCGGGAACTTCTTGTTTGCACCGATCCTGCGCATAGGCACATCGCGGGTGAAACGCACATCCCGATGGGGGATGGCTGGGATCGGCAACTTCTCCCGACAACAAAATCCGCTTCTTTTTGTGTTTGGGATTGGGAACCGGAACTGCCGAAAGCAAAGCTTCTGTATAGGGATGCCCCGGTGTGTCAAACAGCCGATCAACCGTTGTCAGTTCAACAATTTTTCCCACATACATCACGGCCACCCGATCGGAAATATGCCTGACCACACTCAAATCGTGGGCCACAAAAAGATAGGTGAGCCCAAATGATTCTTGCAGTTCTTGAAGCAAATTTAAAACCTGTGCCTGCACCGAAACATCCAGGGCCGACACCGGTTCATCTGCCACAATCAAACGAGGATGTAACGACAAAGCCCTGGCAATGCCAATGCGCTGCCGTTGCCCGCCGCTAAAAGCATGGGGATAGCGCCGCAAAAAGTGCGGTTTGAGACCAACGCGAACCAGCATGTCCTGAACCCGCTGTTCTCGTTCTTGGCGATCTGTCAAACCATTGACCAGCAGGGGTTCTCCAACAAGATCCAAAACAGTCATGCGCGGATTTAACGAAGAATACGGATCTTGAAAGATCATCTGCATGTGTTTGCGCAAATCTTTTAACACCGCAGGCGAAGCATTCGCCACATCAATTTCTCGATCATCAACGCGAAACAACACCTCGCCGTCGGTTGGAGACA
>CAXNEV010000433.1:0-3551 GCA_964200925.1 Candidatus Latescibacterota bacterium
GGCTGGGATTCATTTGACGCAACCACCACGGTGCGCGCCAGATCATTGCACACGGCCCGCTCAAGGTGCAACACAAGGGCTTTTCGCATGGCTTCATCGGCCCTTGTTGCCAATAAGGTTGCCCCTGATGCCACAATGCGCTGGGCAATTTGAACCACCTGATCCACCGTTTTACCCGCACAAAAAATGACTTCCGGAAATCCCTGTCGCAAGGCCCGGTGGTGGTCGATGCGCGCAAATCCCAAATCTTCAAAAGGCAAATGAACAAGCGTTTGCATGGCATCATCTATATTTGTTTTGCCCGCTTGAACAGCCTCTAACAAAGTGCGAATTCGTTCTGGTGTCACCCGGCAACCTCCATTTTTTGTGTCTCGGGATCTGTCCAAATGCCATATAACAAAGCTTCAATACGCCCTGGATCTGTTTCCGTCATCAACATCCTCCGATAGGTCCCTGGCACTCCTTTTACATAGGCCGATATATGCCCCCGCATTTCCAACACACCTTTATGTTCCCCTTTGGATTGCACAGAAAACCACAAATGCCGCACAGCCATTTCAATGCGATCCTTAATTGAAGGCTCTGGCAACAACTGGCCGGTCTGCAAATAGGTTTCTATACGCCCAAAAAGCCACGGATCACCAATGGCCCAGCGGCCCACCATAACCAGATCACAACCCGTGGATTCAAGCATATTTTTGGCGGCTTCAGGGCTGTTGACGTCGCCATTGCCAATCACCGGAATCGATACGGCCTGTTTAACCCTGGCCACAACCTCCCAATCGGCATGTCCTGAAAATTTGGCTTCCCTGGTGCGGCCATGCACGGCAATTGCCGCAGCACCCATATCTTCGGCCACTTTGGCAACCGTCAGGGCTTCATCTGATTGTTCCCAACCGCTGCGAATTTTAAGGGTGATGGGTAATGCCACCGCTTTGACCATAGCGGCGATAATATTGCCCAGGCGATGTGGATCTTTTAAGAGCGCAGATCCGGCATTGCGATTGACGATTTTTTTAACCGGGCACCCACAATTGATATCGATCATGTCGGGCTGTCTTTCAGCCACCACCCGTGCTCCTTCTGCCATCACATCGGGCTGCGAGCCAAACAACTGAACCGCTATGGGATGTTCATCGGGTGTAAAATCGAGATATTCGCTTGATCGCTCGCTGCCTTCGGCCAATCCGTGCGCACTCACCATCTCCGTTACGGCCAAACTGGCCCCTTGATCGCGGCACAATTTCCGAAAAGAGCGATCTGTAACACCTGCAAGAGGTGCCAACACCGTTTTTCCAAAAATTTCGGTTTGTCCAATAAAAACGCCCATAAATCCTCAAAAAAAGAGAAACGCGAGAAGACAATCTTCAGATAAAGATTTGAAATAAGAGGTACACTGACGAAAGACATGAAAATACGTTGGAACGTGCTTTAATCCGAAGAACTTAAAAATTAACAAAACAGCCTAATACCTGCAACAAAAAGGCGTTCGACCTGAAGCCGAACGCCGCTCATCAAAAATCAATTGGGATGTACCCACATTTTTTTCCATTGCCGCATCATGTGCATTTGTTTTTGCACTTTGTGATACCGATCCAGGATTTCTATGATTTTGAGTTGCAAAGCCAATTTATGCAAATCCAATGTCAACCTCCTTTAGAAAGGAATACTTTTTCCAAAATAAGCAGATGCCCATCGAAAGTCAACCCCACATAAAAGTCCATACGAGAATTGGACTTTGCAAATGGTTGAAGTCCTAATGGTTTTTTTCGTATGGACTCTATGCCATAAACGCAATATATTGCCTCCAAATCTATTCAGAAGGCAAAGGGCTCACCGCCATATCCATCGGTTATTGTGCATTTTGCCATCATTTGATCCAGAGTTTTTGCCCAAAAGGAGTTGGTTATGTCTGAAAATTTGCTCAAAGACAAACTGTCAAAAGGTGAAGTGGCCCTGGGGCCATTTGTCAACATATCGTCGGGGGCAATGATCGAAATTGCGGCTTATGCCGGTTTTGATTTTGTCATATTAGACACTGAACACGGCCCACTCGACATCCAGACCTGCGAAAATTTGTGTCGTGTTGCCCACGGTGTGGGCATTACCCCCATTGTGCGCATTCGAGAAAACGAACCCACACAGATCTTGCGCGCACTCGACATTGGATCAGGTGGGGTGCAGGTGCCCCAAATTTGCACCAAAGCCGATGCAGAAGCCGTTGTGAAAGCCGCCAAATATTCGCCATTGGGCATGCGCGGGGTTTCACCCTATACCCGTGCGGCGCGTTATTTTTCCGAAGGTGCCGCCATATTTGAACGCCTGAACAAGGCCTCGATGTTGTTGGTTCATATTGAAGGTGTGGAAGGGCTTAACAATCTTGAAGAAATCGTCACAGTAAAAGGGTTAGACGTCATCTTTTTAGGGCCCTATGATCTGTCGCAATCCCTCGGAATTCCCGGGCAGGTTCACGACCCACGCGTGGTCGATCGCATGCGCGAAGCCGCAAAATTGATCAATGCTGCCGGTCTAACCGTGGGCACCTTTGCCGATTCTCCCGAAACAGCCAAACGCTGGATTGATGCAGGTGTTCGTTATGTGTCTTTGTCTGTGGATACTGGCATTTATTTGCATGGGTGCAGGCATATGGTAAAAGGTGTTAAAGGATAACACCAATAAAAAGGGAGTCCTGTTGGACTCCCTTTTTATGACACAAATGCGCAAAAGCTGCAGACGGATTATTCTTCTTCTTCGGTTGACAGCGGAATATCATCGCCCAACAGCACCCGGCGGCGAGGGCGTTCAAAATTGAAATTCTGTGGCGAGCGCTCCATGCGTTCTTGAACGACAATGGTATAACGAGCAGTCGGAACCGCTTCAAGGCGAGCCGGGTGAATGGGTTCGCCCGATTCTTCACAAAACCCATAGGCCCCCTCGTCAATCTTGGCCAGGGCATGGTCAATTTCGGCCAGTTCGTGACGTTCGTGATTGCCCAGTGTGGTCATCAGCTCTAAAGATGACGAATTGCCTGCCGCATCCAGTGGATCTGCCGCCACATCGCTGCGAATCTCATTGATATCTTCATCCTGGCTCAACACCTGCTTTAACAAGGCGCGCTTGCGCTCAAGCAGGAGGTTTTTATAAAATTCCAATTTTTTCTTTCCCAAGGGTTTCTGCTTTGCCATCGCCCCATTGATCTCCCAGTATTTTCTGTGAAAATGGACTAAAAAATTTTATTTGATCGGCATTTTCTGTACATTCTTTAAAATGCCAACAATGAACTATTATATCGTTAAAAATTAGCAGATAAGGCACCTGCTTTAGAATTTGAAGACAATTTTCAAAAAGGATTGAATAATTTATGGCAGCAGATAAGTAATGTCAAGTCCTCAACAAGAAAAAATATTCCAATCAGTTGGAAATATTGACAATGGAGAAGGGATTTCTTAACAATTAAGGACACGGCTTTTCACAAAAAACGACCATCTTTATCATTTGGAGAATTGTGAATGATACCCCCTCGCATTTTCTGTAAAAACCGGATCGGGTTG
>CAXNEV010000434.1:0-3542 GCA_964200925.1 Candidatus Latescibacterota bacterium
ATTTTGATACCACAATTACCATCGCCACAGCGCCCATCGCCATAATCACAAAAGCCAGAAAAATGATGTAGGGTGACGAACTCAGCTTAAATGCGGGATGAACAAATCGCAAAATAATAAAAAACAGAATAAAAAATCCCGCAAAGCCAAATAGACGCTTTGATATGTCGGAAAATCCCAAAAATAAACGTTCGCAGAAAAATGAAAACGGCAACAGCAAAATAAAATAAAAGATAATGCCGCGCACGGTATCATTGGCCGTTGTCATCACTTCGGGATATCCGCGGGCTTCCAGCCCCCAGGCCCTGCGGGCAGCCGCCATAAACCCTTCATAGTCCAGATTGGCCAGGTGTTTTTCGGCATCAAACAGCGCTTCTCGCGCACTGTTGTGCAACAGCGTTAACCGATTGTTTTCAATGCCATATTGCGCCAGTTGTTTCATGCGCACATCATCGATGACCCACATGTCTTTTGCCGCTTTGTATGCCGGCCGAAAAATCACGCCGGGTTCAAAACCTGCACCGCGTGCCCGTTCGAGCAATTTTTCGTCAACAGCTTTAACCGACACGGGATTTGACAAAAATTCTTCAGGTGCATTAATCAACAAATACTTCACACCGAATAACCCCGTGCTCATTAAAATTTTCAAGGTTTCGGCTTTGCCTGTCGTTTCATCCATGCGGGCAAACGCCACGGCCGCACGGGTTACATCGCCTTCTTTGGTGCTCTGATTTTGAACGTAATAATAGCTGTATTCCATCGGCTGGGTGTCGTTGCTATTGAGCACCGTCATATAATCCAATGCCGACAAATAACTCGAATCGATGATTTCAAAAACGCTCAAAGGTTCACACTTAAACAACACCGCCATCATTTCATTTTCCCACCAACCATACCGCTGCGTGGTTGGAAACTTCTTATCGCCTTCATTGCCCAAATCCGGCGCGGCCACAATGCGGCCATCTTCGGTCACGTCATAGGCAAAAATGCGATTGGAAAACCGGTTGCGCATAATGTCAAAAGCAAATCGCCCCGTTAAATCGACCTCGGCCTTTGACCCCAGTTTCCCGCCGGATTCGGCCCCTTTTGCCACATACCTTGGCCCGTCTGTGGCTTTGGCCACAATGAGCGTGCGCACACCGACACAACTGACCGTTGACCCGGGTTGCTGATAGGTCACAACCGCTCCCGAAACAGGTACGCGCGGCAGGGCAAAATCGACGTTGCGATCAAACATCAAAATACGCCCCGATAAACTGTGCCCGCGATCTTGCAATTTGAGTTTTGACACCCGGAAAAATTCGGGATCTTCCCCGGCTTTAACCAGCGCGCCAATCGCTGTTTGAACCTGTTTGGTCACATTGGCAAAATGAACCGATTCAACCCTGTCAAGAGGGGTATCAACCAATCTGCGAATGGTTGACGGTGTTGCCAGGGTAATGCCCTCTTTGCCAACAAAAGTAACGGCCTCGCTATCAAATCCGAGCCGCACGGGCATAAAGTTTTTCCATGTGCGTTTGGGAGGCGCAATGGCATCGACCATCCGATCTTCTTCACCGGGAAACAACTTGGCCATATACGCTTCAAATCGATCGGCATAAGGCGCCAACAAATTGTTCAAATAATTGTCGGTAGCCCAACTGGAATTGTTAAAGGTGCCATGCGAAAAACTGGCAATCTGGGCAGATTCACTGGACAGATCAAATCCGATAAACAACCGAAAGTCAATTTTGGGACCCAGCAAGCGCTTGCACGGATCGGCTTGTCCCGACATACAAGAAGGACAATAGCTCTTTTTATCAACAGCAGGATTGTCCAGGCAAGACAATGTCTGATTATCGGGGATCAGTTCGCGAAAATGTTCGCTTTCACGAGAATGTCGATACAAAAAATCGTGAATGCCCGACAACCCTTGAAAATGTGCACCTGTCGCTAAAAACAATACCGAATATTTTGGCCTGTTTTGTTTTAAAACCTTCGCCGTGTGCAGCAGGGCCGCCATACTGGTTGCATTCTCAGCACCCGGGGCCAGTGCAGGAACAACAGAAATGGCATCGTAAAAGGCGCTCAAAACAATTTGCTGGTCTTTCCACTTGCGCTCTTGCCGATCTGTCATATAGGCATCAAGCCCGGGCAATTCGGCCATGATATTCCAAGTGGGTACGTCTTCCCATGTCATTTTTGATTTCAACTGAACATCAGGTGCTGTTTGTGCCAAAGCCAGCAATCGCGTGGCATCGTCTTTTTCAACCCAAAATCGGGGCACATCAACAGGCACCTGCAAAAATTTCTCAATGGCTTCGCCTTGTGTCACTCGCCCATTGTCAAAAAAGACTATGGCCTGAGCGCCCAACATTCTTGGATTGAGATAATTTTGACCGCAATCAAAATCCATTAACACAATGCTGCCTTCAAGAGGTTTGCCATTTAATTCGACAAAAGACCCCTTTCCGCCATAAACCAGCTTACCCGAAACACCTTCTTGAGGCAGCGATGGCGTTTGAACATGGTTGGGCCAAAGACCATAAAGGGCCACCTGCTCACCACCAGATAGTGTCAGGGAAGCCCCTTTGTCAACCGGCACGGTGACCCGGTGTTCTTCAAACCGAATATTTTCAAGGCCTATTGCTTCAAATGCCGACTTGACATATTCAAAAGCCTTGTGATGCCCCGGATATCCGGGCACGCGCGAACCCATTCCCGCCAGGTCCGAAACGATCTGGCGCATTTCGTCTTCCGTCACAGATTCCGCAATCGCACGCACTTGAAGATCTCTTTCCGAAATTTCAACGGGTTTGATTTCGGGAATGCTGGGCGTGATATTGAATAATGTCACAAAAAAACGCGTCACCTGACCTGGATTGAACAGGGTCACCGATGCCAGCATAAAAAGCGTAATCAACCATAAAACAGCCGTGCCGACCTTGCGCATCATCGTATCTTCACTCCTGTTGAGAAAAAATCTCATGAACGCGAAAATAATGGCTTCCATACTAACAAATTAAAAAACTGATGTCAAGATATTTCCATTTGCATGCAATACAGATCGTGCATTGCGTTTTTCAAGTATTTTTTTTGATAAATTTTTTATTTTAATATCATACTGAACTGAAATTTTTGCCATGCAAATCTCAAAAATTTGTGTTATATTGTTTGGTCTTGAAACTCCCTGTGGATTGGCACCAGACCGACCGTCGTTATTTTTTTGTTGTTGAAAGGAGATCTACATGCTGTTTTGCCTGTTTAAATTGACGCGCTGCGTTCTGCCGATAGGTTTTTTTGTCTTCTTAGTTGCCTGCAGTGGCCCAGAAAAAGCCATCGAAGAAAATTTGAGACAAAGTGTTTTGTTTTTTTCAAATTTTGATAAAGGTGTTGATGCGCTCGATAGTGCAGGAGATCCCCTCGCCAATTTTGACACAGCCAACACCCAACATATCACAACAGGTGGTGTTATCAATGGGCATCTGGCCTTTAACAGCCAAGCCAGCGCACTCAATTATAAGGCAGTCAAAAATTTCCCCTACCATTCAGATCGGCCCAGT
>CAXNEV010000435.1:0-3537 GCA_964200925.1 Candidatus Latescibacterota bacterium
TGTGTCGGGAGGTATTACCACGCGTGAAAATACTTTGACCGATGCTTCTATGCAGGGTTTTTTTGCCGATGCACAATGGCTCTTTGGAGGTTTTATAACGATGGGAGGATCGTATCAATTTTTGGCAGGGCAACGTGTTGATGCACAAATCATAGCAGGTCGCGCGGCACTTTCAAAGGGGGTTTTGGATAAAATACCCAAAGTGACATCCGCCGAAACCTATTATGAAAAACGCATGGACAGCCGGATTTTGGGTGGTTTGTTAACAGCTACGCCAGATACGCGCTTTGGATATCGCCTGGGTTTGTCGCCGGTAGAACATGTGTCTATTATCTGGGAAGTGGAATTTGTGTATGAACCCGATGGCCTGGGCGGATTTCAGCGGCGGCGGATGTTAAATATACAGTCGAGGATGGATTTTTGATGTTTGTTTGACGGAAAGGTGAGCGTCTATCAATAAGGCCTTTTTTTTCGATCATTTACCGATCATGTGGTCTGAAAAGGAATGACAAAAATAAAGTTGCTGCCTTTTCCTTCTTCACTTTCGGCCCAGATGCGACCATTATGGGCTTCGATGGCCATTTTGCAAAACGTGAGTCCCAATCCTGTGCCCGTGCGCTGGCGGGTTTCAATCTGGGCAAATTTTTCAAAGATTTTTTCGAGGTAACTGGCTGGAATGCCATGGCCGTTATCGATTACTTCAACACGCAAATCGCTGTGTTGCTGACGGGCGCGAATGGTAATGGTGCCGCCTCGCCCGGTATGTTTGATTGCGTTGATCAGCAAATTGGACAATGTTCGATACAAGAGGTTACGGTCGGCATTCAGACGAGGCAGATTTGAAGGAATATCGACGATGATTTCTTTGTCTTCTGCATGGGCTGGTACTTCTATTTCTTGCACGGCTGGTGCAACAATTTCTGACAGCAAAAGTGTTTCGCTGTTGAGAGAAAGCTGTCCTTCTTCCATTTTGGAGATGTCGAGCAAGTCCTGAATCATATTAAATAACAAATCGCAACTGCGCTGGGCGGCATCGAGGCATTCTTGTGTTTCGCCCAGATCATCCATGCCAACAATTTCGAGGTTGGCTTTAACACCTGTGAGCGGATTTTTGAGATCGTGAATGATCATCTGCGTGAGCCGTTCTTTGGTGTGTTGCAATTCCTTTAATTCGCGATAACTTTTTTCAAGATCGTCGTGCAAAAATTTAACCCGGATCAGCGATTTAATACGGGTCAACAGTTCAACCCTGTCAATGGGTTTGGACAAAAAATCATCGGCACCCGCTTCAATGCCGTTGAGTTTGTCATTGCGTTCTTTTAAGGCAGTAACCATAACCACAGGAATAAACTGTGTTTGCGGATCATTTTTTAATTTGCGGCAAACTTCAAACCCGTCCATTTGGGGCATCATCACATCGAGCAAGACAATATCGGGAATATTTGTGCGGATTTTTTCGAGCGCTTCCATGCCGCTACAGGCTGTTATGACCTGATACTTTTCAGGTACCAGATAAGCTTCCAATAACTCAACATTTTCGACAATGTCATCAACAACAAGCACAGTGGGTTGTTTCATAATTTTTTATTTGGAAGAAGTGGTTTTGTTTAAAAACTGGCGAATGGTTTGTGGCAGAGCACGCGTGTCAATGGGTTTTGAAATATAGCCATCACACCCGGCCTGGCGGGCTTTTTCTTCGTCGCCCCGCATGGCATGGGCTGTGAGGGCAATAATGGGAATATGGGCTGTTTTGGAATTGTCTTTTAAGATGCCCGTTACGGTTAAACCATCAAGACCTGGCAACTGAATGTCCATGAGCACCAGATCGGGAAGTTCTTTTTCAACCTGGGAAATGGCATCTTTGCCGCTTGTGGCCTGGCACACACGATACCCATTGGCTTCCAGAATATCGGCAACCAATTCCATATTCAGTGGGTTGTCTTCAACGATGAGGATGGTCTCTTTGGGCATGGATTCCCCACAAGGCGGTGTTTCCAGACATACAAGTTTGAACAAATAAGTTTATAAACTGCTCGATTGTCAAGTTTTAATTCTGTTCAAAGGTTCATACCATTTAAACATTTGATCATCAGTAGATCACGAAAGACAATACAGACCCCGTATGTGCATAGGTGATTGTCGTAAGGGCAGGCCCCCGTGCCTGCCCCAAGTGGGCATCCACAGGGGGATGCCCTTACGATGATGGCGCATTCGCGCTGCTTTTTTAAGCCTTTTATCTTCCCTGATCATACCTTTCGTGGTGTATTGATCATGGTTTATCTCAAAGAGGTTCTTATGGATATTCCTTTTGGCGATCTCAAACGGCACTACCAAATACACCAAAATGAACTGGATCAGGCCATTCGGGCAGTACTGAATTCTGGATGGTTTATTTTAGGCACCCAAGGCCAGGCGTTTGAAACGGCTTTTTCGGCCTATTGCGGCTGTGCCTATGGCATTGGGGTTGGTTCGGGCACCGAAGCGTTGCATTTGGGTCTGGTGGCTTGTGGCATCAAACCGGGAGATGAAGTCATCACCGTTTCTCACACAGCTGTACCCACGGTATCTGCCATTTCATTTGCTGGAGCAACTCCGGTTTTTGTGGATATCGAACCGGCTACCTATACACTGGATGCATCCCTTGTTTCACAGGCCATCACACCGCGCACACGGGCAATTGTGCCGGTTCATTTGTATGGGCAATCTGTGGCGATGCGCCCCATTTTGGAGATCGCCAAACAGCATGGTTTAAAAGTGATTGAAGACTGTGCACAGGCCCACGGCGCGGTTTACGAAGGGCAAACGGTGGGTTCCTGGGGCGATGTGGGGTGTTTTAGTTTTTATCCGAGCAAAAATCTGGGCGCATTTGGAGATGGCGGAATGGTGGTGACCCAGAACCCGGATGTGGCCGACCGCCTGCGCCATTTGCGCAATTATGGATCCATCGTGCGCGACCGGCATGACATAGAAGGATTTAACAGCCGATTGGATGAATTGCAGGCGGCAATTTTATCGGTAAAATTGGGGTATCTGGATGCCTGGAATGCGCGTCGGCGAGAAATTGCGCAGTATTACAGGACTCACATCAACCACCCAGGGGTTGTGCATCCGGTTGAACGAGAAGGCACAACCCATGTTTTTCACTTGTATGTGATTCAGGTTCCCAACCGGGATGGGGTGCGCGAGGGTTTAAAAGCCAAAGGTGTGGGAACAGGGATTCATTATCCCGTGCCTGTTCACGGGCAACCGGCCTATGCCCACCTTCCTCATAGACCATTGCCTGTTACCGAGCATGTGGCTGGGCGCATTATCAGCTTGCCCATATATCCAGAATTGACCGATGAGGAAGTGGCCTATGTGGCACAAGCGGTGTGTGAAGCCGTGGATGAATGAGGGTGTGGGGGATATATAGACTTTCAGATAAAGATTTGAAATAAGTGAGAAACTGACGATAGACATTAAAACACGTTAGAACGTTGGAACGATAACATCTGAAAATGCGGTGACTCTATTGGTGTGGGGTAGAACGTGCAAACG